>JAHDCH010000013.1:12884-14904 GCA_020629995.1 Pseudaestuariivita sp.
CGCGCTCTTGCTTGCGCTTCATCGCGGCCATCGACTTCTGACGGCCACCTTCGCCACCGCGCAGCGCCTGGTTCAGCGTCAGCTTGCCCGAACGGCGGCCATCGTCGCGGCCGCCCTTGCCGCGGCCCTTGTCCCGGTCGTCACGCTCTTTGCGTGACGGGGTGGGGGCCTGTGTCTTGGGCTGGTTGCGCGTGTCGGGTTTGTCGGCGGCAGGCGCCGCAGCTGCGGCCTTGGCGGCCTCGGCTTCGCGCTTCTGACGTGCCTCTTCCTCGGCCTTGGCTTTCAGCGCCTCTTCACGCTCGCGCTCGGCGCGTTCTTTGGCTTCGGCCTCTTCGCGGCGGCGCTCGCGCTCTTCGGCGCGGGCCTTTTCCTCGGCGTCGCGCTTGGCGGCCTCATCGGCCTCGCGCGCCTTGGCGGCCTGCACGGCCTTGAGGCGGCGGTCCATCTCGGCATCCGAGATGCCGGCCGGGCGCTTGCCGCTGCCCGAGGTTGGCGCGCCGGTGGTCTGCGGCTTGTTGCCCGCACCCGGTTTGGGCACCACAACGCGCTTGCGCTTGGTTTCCACCACGACGTTCTTGGTCCGTCCGTGGCTGAAGCTTTGCTTCACGTTGCCCGACCGGGCACCGCCACTGAGACCGAGTGTTTTTTTGCCGTCGTTATCGCTCATCTAGTCCGTCTGTCCTTTCCGGCGGGCGGTCCCGCCGTTTGCGCCCTTGTGCGTGTCAGGGCGCATCCCCTTGAGGCGTTGGGCCTCGTCTATAACACGACGCCCGAGTCCACCAGAGCGAATGGCGGCATGTATCACCGTCTGTCGCCCAAATGCCAGACCCAGCTCATCGCTCGTCAGCCAGCCCAGCCACTTGCCGTCGCGGGGCGTGTTCAGCTTGCCCTTGCCGCGCTCGGACCCGTCCGAGGCCTGGGCCAGGATCTTGACCTCGCCCTTGTCGAGCGCGGTCTTGACCTTTTCGTACCCGGCGATGGCGTCGCCGGATTTGCGCGCCATGCTGATCAGGTCGATCACGCGGCGCGCCAGCGCCTGTTCCACCAAGGCCACAAGCCCGTCCGGCACCGTCACCTTGGTGCGGGCCGCGCGGGCGAACAGGCCTTTGTCCACGGCCAAAGCGATGGCGTCAGGCGTCGCAGACACCCAGATGCCGCGCCCGGGCAGCTTGCCCGCGACATCAGGCACGACCATGCCGTCTGGCGACACCACGAAACGGACAAGCCCGTGCCTGGGCTGCACCTCTCCAGTGGCGATGCACTTGCGTTCCGGCCCGTCTGTCCGGTCTTTCCGGGTGCCACCACGGCTCATTGCGCGCATCCGCGGCCTGGGATCAGACCGCGTCCTCCTCGGAGGCTGCAGCGCCCTCTTCGCCTTCTTCGGCCTCGTCATCGGCCAGCAGCTCGTCAGGATCGACCCAGCCCAGAACGATCCGGGCTGTCATCACCATGTTCTGCGCCTCGGCAAGGTCGACGTCGAACTTTTCAAGCAGGCCGTCATCCTTGATGCGTTCGCCGTCCTGGGTCGTCCAGCCGCCGGCCAGTTCCCAGTCGGCGCAGGTGGCAAAGTCTTCGAGCGTCTTGATGCCGTCCTCGGCCAGCGCCTCTACCATCTGGGGTGTGAGGCCTTCGAATGCAATAAGGCTGTCCTCGACGCCCAGCTCGCGGGCGCGTTCCAGCGCCTTGCGCGCCTGTTCCTCGAGGAATTCGCGGGCGCGGGTCTGCAGCTCTTGTGCGGTGCCTTCGTCGACACCGTCGATCACCAGCAGCTCGTCCAGCTCGACATAGGCCACCTCTTCGAGGTTGGTGAACCCTTCGGAAACCAGAAGCTGGGCAAAGAATTCGTCCAGATCCAGGGTTTCCATGAACAGGGCGGTGCGCTCTTCGAATTCCTTCTGGCGGCGCGCCGATTCCTCTTCTTCGGTCATGATGTCGATATCAAGACCGGTCAGCTGCGAGGCCAGACGCACGTTCTGACCGCGGCGGCCGATGGCGAGGCTCAGCTGCTCTTCGGGCACGA
>JAHDCH010000013.1:15004-17033 GCA_020629995.1 Pseudaestuariivita sp.
CGCACGTTCTGACCGCGGCGGCCGATGGCGAGGCTCAGCTGCTCTTCGGGCACGACCACCTCGATCCGCTCGGCTTCCTCGTCAAGGACCACCTTGGTCACTTCGGCGGGCTGCAGCGCGTTCACGAGGAACGTCGGCACATCCTCGTTCCACGGGATGATGTCGATCTTTTCGCCCTGCAGCTCGTTCACGACGGCCTGCACACGGCTGCCGCGCATACCAACGCAAGCGCCGACCGGGTCGATCGAGCCGTCATAGCTGATCACCGCGATCTTGGCGCGCGATCCGGGGTCGCGGGCGACGGCCTTGATCTCGATGATGCCGTCGTAGATCTCGGGCACTTCCATCTTGAACAGCTCGGCCATGAACTCGGGCGCGGTGCGCGACAGGAAGATCTGCGGCCCACGCACTTCGCGGCGCACATCCTTGATGTAGCAGCGGATGCGGTCGTTGGGGCGGTACGATTCGCGGCCGATCTTTTCGTTACGGCGCAGGACGGCTTCGCCCCGGCCCACATCGACCACCACGTTGCCGTATTCCTCGCGCTTGACCAGACCGTTGATGATCGTGCCGGCGCGGTCCTTGAATTCGTCGTACTGGCGGTCGCGCTCGGCTTCGCGCACCTTTTGCAGGATCACCTGTTTGGCGCTTTGGGCGGCGATGCGGCCCATGTCCACGGGCGGGACCTCTTCGACAAAGGTGTCGCCGACAGCGGGGTTGTCCATGTACTGCTTGGCCTGCTCGACGGTGAACTCGGCCTGGTAGTTTTCCAGCTCGTCATCCTCGACCACGGTGCGGACGCGGGTAAAGGTGGCGCGGCCGGTTTTGCGGTCGATGCTGACGCGGATGTCCATTTCAGCGCCGTAGCGCGACTTGGCCGCACGGGCGAGCGATTCTTCCATCGCTTCGATCACCAGCGAGGGATCGATCATCTTTTCGCGCGCGACCGCCTCGGCGGTCTGCAAAAGTTCCAGCTGGTTGGCCGATGTGATTGCCATCGTTGCGTCTCCAAGAAATGGCGCGGACCCGGAAACAAAAAACGGGCCGCGCGGCCCGTTGTCGTATCCGGTGGAGCGTTGGGTTTGGACCCCAGCGCGCCGCTGTTACACAGGCATATACGCCCCGGCCCCGCGAATGGCAAGGGCCGGTCAGGCCGTCGTGTCGTCGCCGTCTTCGGTTTCGATCTCGTCAAAGGCCGCTTCATCGAGCGGAGCGTCCTTTTGCGCCGCCTTCTGCATCCGCAGCATCTCGCGGATCAGCTCGTCGGTCAGGACCAGCTTGGCGTCGTTCAGCCAGTCGAATTCAAGGCCGATCGTGCCTTCATCCACGTTGATCAGCACTTCGCTCCCTTCGATCCCCGCCAGCACGCCGCGAAAGCGCTTGCGCCCGTCGATCAGCTCGGCGGTCTCCAGCTTGGCCTCGTAGCCTTCGTAGAGGTCAAAGTCCTTGAGCCGGGTCAGGGGCCGGTCGATCCCGGGCGAGGACACCTCGAGCGTGTAGGCATCCAGGATCGGATCCTCGACATCCAGCGTGGCGCTGATCGCGGTCGAGATGTCGGCGCATTCGTCCACCTCGATCCCGCCGCCCGCGCGTTCGGCCATGACCTGCAACGTGGGCGTGTTGCCCCCCATCAGGCGGATGCGCACCAGCTCGAACCCCATGTCTTCGATCACGGGGGTCACGATTTCGGCGAGGCGCCGGTCCATTGCGGATTTGGCGATCAGGTCGGCCATGGGGATGTCCTGCATGTTGCGGGGTGTGCGCGGCACATACGCACCGCACCGCAGTGTTGCAAGGGGAGAGGTCAGGCGCTGAACCGCACCTCGGTCTGCCACTCGGCCAGCCTTTGTGCCACCCCGGGCGGCACGGGCGCGTCTGTATACAGCACGTCAATCTCGGCCATCGAGGCGATGCGCGCGGGCGCGACCCGCTGCCATTTCGACTGGTCCGCCACCAGCACGCGCCGCCGGGCGCGCGACAGGATCGACTGGCTGACGCCCACCTCGCTGAGGTCGAAATCCAGAATGTC
>JAHDCH010000013.1:17133-20692 GCA_020629995.1 Pseudaestuariivita sp.
AGCCGCCCGGCCTCGGCCAGCTCGGTCAGGTCGCGCCGGATCGTCTGGGCCGTGACGCCAAAATGCGCCGCCAGCCCATCAACGGTCACGGTCCCTGTCTGGCGGGCAAGGTCAAGGATATCGGCGTGGCGCAGGTTCATGGGGCGGACCCTGCGGGAAACGCTCGCGCCACGCAAGCATGTTCGTTTGTGTTCACAATATGTGACAAACGAAAATAAACGAATGCGTGGTGCGATGCGGTTCGGTATCAGCATCGCGGAACCGAACGGAGGCCCCCATGACCACGCAAACGACCGACTATGACATCTTCATCATCGGCGGCGGCATCAACGGCTGCGGCATCGCGCGCGATGCGGCGGGGCGGGGCCTGCGCGTGGGGCTGGCCGAGATGAGCGATCTGGCGCAGGCCACGTCCTCGGCCTCGACCAAGCTGTTTCACGGCGGGTTGCGGTATCTGGAGTACTTCGAGGTGCGGCTGGTGCGCGAGGCGCTGATCGAGCGCGAGACGCTGCTCAAGGCGATGCCGCATATCTCTTGGCCGATGCGGTTTGTGCTGCCCTACCACCGCGACATGCGGTTCGAGAACACGACGCCCGCGTCGCGCGTTCTGTCCTTTGTCATGCCGTGGATGAAGGGGCGGCGGCCCGCGTGGATGATCCGCTTTGGCCTGTTCCTGTATGACAACCTCGGCGGGCGCGAGATCCTTCCCGGCACCAAAACGGTGGACCTGACGCAAGGCGTTGAAGGCGCGCCGCTCGAGGATCGGTTCACCAAGGCGTTTGAATACAGCGATTGCTGGATCGAGGATTCGCGGCTGGTCGCCCTCAATGCGCGCGACGCGGTTGAACGCGGCGCTGAAGTCATGGTGCGCACCCGCGTCACCAGCGCCGAGAAGGACGGTGACGGCTGGGCGATCACCATTGAGGATATCGACACCGGTGCCACCCGCCGCGTCACCGCGCGGATGCTGGTCAACACCGGCGGGCCATGGGTGCGCCAGATCATCGGCGAGGTCGCCCGCGTCAACACGCCCGAATCGATCCGGCTGGTGCGCGGCTCGCACATCGTGACCAAGCGGCTCTTTGATCACGAAAAGTGCTACTTCTTTCAGGGCACCGACGGGCGCATCATCTTTGCGATCCCCTACGAGACCGACTTTACCCTGATCGGCACCACCGATGCCGACCACCCAGACCCTTCGGCCAAGCCCGAATGCACGGATGAAGAGCGGGACTATCTGCTGAATTTCGCCAACGGCTATTTCAAACAGGATCTGACGGCCGAGGATGTCGTCTGGACCTATTCGGGTGTGCGCCCCTTATATGATGACGGGGCCAGCTCGGCCTCGGCGGCGACACGGGATTATGTGCTCAAGGTCAATGAAAGCGCGGGCGCACCGATGCTCAACGTCTTTGGCGGCAAGATCACGACATACCGCCGGCTGGCCGAAAGCGCGCTGGAGAAGATCGCGCCCTACTTTGACAACGTGCCGGACAAGTGGACCGCGGGCGTGCCCTTGCCCGGTGGGGATTTCCCGGTGTCCGGCGTGCGCAACCAGATTGATGCGCTGAAAGCCCGCGCGCCGTTTCTGGATGACCGCTGGGCCAAGCGGCTGGTGCGCGCCTATGGCACCGATGCGGCGCTGATCGTCGGCGACGCCGCCGGCGCGGACGACATGGGCCGCGATTTCGGCGCGACGCTGACCGAAGCCGAGGTGCGCTGGCTGATGACCCATGAGTTTGCCCGCAGGGCGGCTGATGTGGTCTGGCGCCGGTCGAAACTGGGCCTGCGGATGAGCGCCGATCAGATTGCCGCGCTGGACGCGTGGATGCAGGCCGCACAGGGCACCGCCGCGGCGGCGGAATAAGGCGGGCTTGAACCCGCCCGCCAACCCCGGCACACCTGACACCAAGACCATAGGGAGGACGCCATGACCCATATCCTAGCCATCGACCAGGGTACGACATCGACGCGGGCCATCGTCTTTGACGGCACGATGCACCCCGTCGCCACCGCCCAGGAAGAGTTCACCCAGCATTTCCCGGCCTCGGGTTGGGTCGAGCATGATCCCGAAGACCTGTGGCAAACCACCCTGCGCACCTGCCGCGCCGCGATTGCCGAGGCGGGCCTTGCGCCCGAGGACATCGCCGCCATCGGCATCACCAACCAGCGCGAGACCACGGTCGTGTGGGACAAGGCCACGGGCGAGCCGGTCCACAACGCCATCGTCTGGCAAGACCGCCGCACCGCCGCCACCTGTGCAGATCTGAAAGAGGCGGGGCATGAGGCCGAGGTCACGGCTAAGACCGGCCTGCTGCTGGACCCGTATTTCTCGGGTACCAAGCTGGCGTGGATTTTGGACAACGTCGAGGGTGCGCGCGAACGGGCCGAGGCGGGCGAGCTGCTGTTCGGCACGGTCGACAGCTTTCTGATCTGGCGCCTCACCGGCGGCACCCACGTGACCGACGCGACCAACGCCGCGCGCACGCTGATGTACGACATCCACAAGGGCCGCTGGTCCACGACTGTCTGCGACCTGCTGGGCGTGCCGACCAAGATGCTGCCAAAGGTTCTGGATTGCGCGGCTGACTTCGGCATGGCGCAGGCCGAACATCTTGGCGCCGCGCTGCCCATTCTGGGCGTGGCGGGCGATCAGCAGGCGGCCACCGTGGGGCAGGCCTGCTTTGAGCCGGGAATGCTCAAATCCACCTACGGAACGGGCTGCTTTGCGCTGCTCAACACCGGGGACGAGGCGGTGAGTTCCGAAAACCGCCTGCTGACGACCATCGCCTATCAGCTGGATGGCAAGCCGACCTACGCGCTCGAAGGGTCGATCTTTATCGCGGGCGCGGTCGTGCAATGGCTGCGCGACGGGCTGAAGATCATCGAGGGTGCGCCTGACACGCAGCCTTTGGCCGAACAGGCGGACGCGGGGCAGGACGTGGTGATGGTGCCCGCCTTCACCGGTCTGGGCGCGCCCTATTGGCAGCCTGACTGTCGCGGAGCGGTCTTTGGCCTGACGCGCAATTCCGGGCCGGCGGAATTTGCCAAGGCGGCGCTGGAAAGCGTCGGCTATCAGACCCGCGACCTGATGGAAGCGATGCAGCGCGACATGGGCGGCAAGGGCGAGGCCGTGCTGCGCGTGGATGGTGGGATGACGGCCAGCGACTGGACGATGCAGTTCCTGGCCGACATCCTTGATGCGCCGGTGGACCGGCCTGTTGTGCTCGAGACCACGGCGCTGGGCGCCGCATGGCTCGCCGGGATGAAGGCGGGTGTGTATCCCAACATGGCCGATTTTGCGGACACCTGGGCGCTGGACCGTCAGTTCACCCCGTCGATGGACGACACCACGCGCGCGGCCAAGTATGGCCGGTGGCAACGCGCCGTCGCCGCGACTCAGGCGGTCTGACGCCGTGGGCGCGGCTGCTCTGCGGTTCAAATGGATCATCGCCGCGCTGGTGGTGATCTGGGCGGTGCAGCTTTTGAACTTTGTCACCGGCTACGTGCTGAACGGATGGTTCGGCCTGATCCCGCGCAGCCTTGGCGGGCTGGACGG
>JAHDCH010000310.1 GCA_020629995.1 Pseudaestuariivita sp.
CCCCTGCCCACCTACATGGTTCAGCGCTACCACGGCTGGCGCGCCACCCAGTATTCGGAGAACAAGGCCTGGTACCGCCGCCTTGCCGACGAAGGGCAGCGCCCGCGTGCGATGATCATCTCGTGCTGCGACAGCCGGGTTCAGGCGACCCAGATCTTTGGGGCGGACCAGGGTGAATTCTTTATCCACCGCAACATTGCCAATCTCGTGCCTCCGTTCGAACCCGATGGCGAGCCGCACGGCACCTCGGCCGCTCTCGAATATGCGGTCACGGCGCTCAAGGTCACGCATCTGGTGGTGATGGGCCATTCGCATTGCGGCGGGGTCAAGGGCTGTGCCGACATGTGCTCGGGCAAGGCGCCCGAGCTTGAGGACAACACCAGCTTTGTCGGCCGCTGGCTGGAAATCCTGCGCCCCGGCTATGACCGCGTCGCGGAACAGCACAAGGACGAACCCGCGCTGCTGGAAGCCTTGGAAAAGCAGGCGATCCTTGTCAGCCTGGAAAACCTGCTGACCTTCCCGTTCGTCAAGGAAGCGCGCGATGCAGGCGATCTGGCCGTGCATGGCATCTGGAACGACATCGGTGAAGGCGCGCTTTACGCGTTCGACCCTCCGTCGGGCGAATTTCTTCCGGTCTGACCTACCCTTTACTTTCGGGCGGTTTGGCGCATTTCAGCACCAACCAAGAGGCCTGCCATGCTTGAACTTGCCGCTGCCAATCTGCTGTCGCCCATCGTGCTCAGCTTTGTTCTGGGTCTTGGGGCCGCTCTTGCACGCTCTGACCTGTCGATCCCCGAGGCAGCAGCCAAAGCGATGTCGCTTTATCTGCTGTTTGCCATCGGGTTCAAAGGCGGGGTCAGCGTGGCCGATCACGGGGTCGATGGCACGCTGGCGCTGGCTCTGATCGGCGGGATTATCCTGTCCGCCGGCCTGCCCTTGATCGCCTTTGCCCTGTTGCGCATTGTGTCGGGCTTGTCGCCCACCGAAGCGGCGGCCGTTGCTGCGCATTACGGGTCGATCTCGATCGTGACCTTTGTGGCCGGAACCGCTGTGCTCGAAGGGCGGGGCATCCCATCCGAAGGGTACATGGTCGCCGTCGCCGCCGCGATGGAGGCACCTGCCATCCTGACCGCCCTGTGGCTGGTGGCGCGCGGCGCGGGCGAGACACGCTCGCAAGGGCGGGGCGAGCTGATGCACGAGGTCCTGCTCAACGGCTCGATCGTTCTGCTGATCGGCGCTTTTGTGATCGGCTGGATCACAGGGCCCGCAGGTCTTTCGGAAATCGACAGCTTCATCGTCGCGCCGTTCAAGGGCGTGCTGTGCCTGTTCCTGCTGGATATGGGGATCGTCGCCGGGCGGGGCATGCGTGCCGGGCGCGGCGTGCTGGATCGCGGCGCGCTGGCCTTTGGGCTGTTCATGCCGCTGGTGGGCGCCGCCGCCGGCCTTGCGGTCGGGCTTGCTCTTGGCATGATGCCCGGCGGCGTTGCGCTGTTCATGGTGCTGGGTGCCTCGGCCAGCTACATCGCCGTGCCCGCGGCCATGCGGGTGGCACTGCCTCAGGTCAACCCTGCGGTCTACCTGACCCTGTCGCTTGCCGTGACCTTTCCGTTCAACCTGACCCTGGGCCTGCCGCTGTATGTGACCATCGCCAGCGCCCTCGCCGGAGGAGGATGACCCCATGCAGACCCATGCCGCCAAACGTGTCGAAATCACTATCGAGTTGATCATGCAATCCCGCCTGACACGCGCATTGGAAAGCGCAGGCGTCACCGGCTACACGATCCTGCCTGTTCTGGGCGGTTCGGGCCGGTCCGGGGCGTGGTCCCGCTCGGGCCAGGTGACCCGCGCGTCGGGCATGGTGCAGGTCATCTGCATCATCCGCCCAGAAAAGCTTGATCCCCTGCTCGACGCGGCCTTTGCCGTGGTCGAGCCGCACATCGGCGTTGTCACCGTCACCGACACGCAGGTGCTGCGCGCCGAACGGTTCTGAGGTACCGGGTGGGCAGACCTGCCCACCTGTTTTGATCAGTGCAGGAAATCGCCTGCCATGCCGCCGGGCAGGGCCACGATCTGCGGACGCCCCAGACGGGCCGACATTTCCTTGAGCGGCGTGCCCAGGAACTTGCCCGTGCAGATCGCGACGCCCGTCGCGATGTCGGTCAGCACCATGTGCCCCTTGCGGAACGTCAGGCCAAAGCCTTTCTGCGCCAGCTTCTTTTGCAGGTCGCGCCAGTCTTCTGCGGTGCGAAAGATCGGAGCCACGACGCTGCGCAGGGCAACAGCCGTTTCCGAATTCAGGTGATCGATGCCGTCGGGCGAGGCCCAGAGCTTGGCATCGGCGGTTTTGGTTTGGCCAACTTCGGCCGACATATACGAGTACATAACGGGTTCCTTTCGTTTCCCTAGCGGAACCCTCACCCGCGATTCAGGCCAGAATGGTTCGGCAACGGGGTATTTTCAGCCCTGCACGCCCCTTTTCGGCCCTACATTCCCGCAATGCGTGCTTTTCATTTGCGCAAAGCGAACATCCACACGCCCTGCGCGAACGGCACAAAAAAGGGCCTCACCCGGAGGTGAAGCCCTTTGCGATCTCGTGTTGTCGAAGGACTCAGCCCTTCTTGAGGCACTCCCGGCCCAGCAGCTCGGCGATCTGCACCGCGTTCAGCGCTGCGCCCTTGCGCAGGTTGTCGCTGACGCACCACAGGTTCAGGCCGTTCTCGATCGTGCTGTCCTGACGGATGCGGCTGATAAAGGTGGCGAAATCGCCCACGCATTCCACCGGCGTCACATAGCCGCCGTCTTCGCGTTTATCGATCACCATGATCCCGGGCGCCTCGCGCAGGATGTCGCGCGCTTCATCCTCATCAAGGAAATCCTCGGTCTCGATGTTCACGGCCTCCGAATGGCCCACGAACACCGGCACGCGCACGCAGGTTGCCGTGACCTTGATCGTTGGGTCGACGATCTTTTTGGTCTCGGCGACCATCTTCCACTCTTCCTTGGTCGAGCCGTCTTCCATGAAGACGTCGATATGCGGGATGACGTTGAAGGCGATCTGCTTGGTGAACTTCTTGGCCGGCTTGTCGTCGGTGGGGTTGTAGACCGCCTTGGTCTGGTCCCACAGCTCGTCCATGCCGTCCTTGCCCGCGCCCGACACCGATTGATAGGTCGAGACGACGACGCGCTTGATCTTTGCGCGGTCGTGCAGGGGCTTCAGCGCCACCACCATCTGCGCGGTCGAGCAGTTGGGGTTGGCGATGATGTTCTTCTTGGCATAGCCGTGCACGGCCTCGGGGTTCACTTCCGGCACGATCAGCGGGATGTCCGGGTCGTA
>JAHDCH010000311.1 GCA_020629995.1 Pseudaestuariivita sp.
TGGGAGCCGTAGCCGAGGATGGCGACTTTCATGTCCTTGATCAGGTTCACGTCGCAGTCGCGGTCGTAGTAAACGCGCATGGGAATCTCCAGTGTTTTGACTGAGCGCGTTATAAGCGCGGTTGCACGGATTGTGATTGCAGTAATTTTCCCATATTTGGAAAGAGAAGAAGATATATTCGTGGAACGCGGTATGAGCGAAGAGATCATTCTTGATGACGTGGATCGTCGGCTGCTGCGGTACTATCAGGCCGAACCGGGTGCATCGGCGGCCGAGTTGGCCGAGCGGGCAGGGCTGTCGGGGGCGGCCGGGTGGCGGCGAATCGAAAGGATGCGCGAAGCGGGTGTGATCAAGCGGGTCGAGGCGCGGATCGATTGGGCTGCGCTGGGATATGCGGTTGAGGTCAGTTTGCGCATCGCGCTGGACAAGGGCGAGACGCGCGCCTTTGATGCCTTTCTGGCCGCTGCGCGCGACGTGCCCGAGGTGATCGAGATCCAGACCTTTCTGGGCCGGGTTGATGTGCGCCTGAGCGTGCTGGCCCGCGACATGGCGCACTACGAGGACATCTACCGGGACCGCATTCTGGCGCTGCCGCATATTGCGGATATCGAGGCGCTGATGCTGGTCAAACGCGTCCACCATGACGAGGCGCTTCCGCTGTGACCGCCTTGGACGAGATCGACCGCCAGGTGCTGCGCGCACTTGCCGAGGATGCCACCCAGAGTGCCAGCGCGCTTGGGCGGCGGTTTGGCCTGTCACAGCCTGCGATGTGGAAGCGCATCCGGCGGCTGGAAGACGCCGGTGTTGTCGCGGGGCGCAGGTTGGTGCTGGATAGGGCGCGACTGGGCTTCGGCGTCACCGTTTTTCTGGGGATCAAGCTGGCCACCAAGGGGCGGGTCAGTCTTGAGGATTTTGAACGCGCGGTTACGGCGATCCCTGAGGTGCAGACAGTGGAACACGTGCTGGGCCTGTATGATTACCGCCTGCGCGTCGTGGCCCGCGACATCAGCGATTTCGAACGGGTGCTCAGGCGGCGGGTGATGACGCTGCCCGGGGTGGGCAATGTCGAGGCGAACGTCCTGCTCAGCGAAGAGCGGCGCCCCGGCCCCCTGGGCGCGTCCGCCTAGGCGCTGCATCGGGCGCAGGATTTTCCGATAGGCGCCATCCGCGCAGTGCGGAAGCGGCAAAGTATACTGAGGTAGACTTTGCACCTCTCCCGGCAGAGCGCTATGCCAGAGCGAACTGAGGGAGGAGGCATCCACCATGGCTTTGCTTGATACCGTTGACCCGCAAGGGCTCGAGGAATTTTCGGTCGTCTTCACCGACCGCTCGCTTAACCACATGTCGCGCGCGTTTCAGGGCGTGATGAACGACATTTCGGCGATGCTGAAAGAGGTCTACAGCGCCGACGCCGTGGTGCTGGTGCCGGGCGGAGGCACCTACGGGATGGAAGCCGTCGCGCGGCAGTTCGCACGTGGCAGGCGCGTTCTGGTCGTGCGCAATGGATGGTTCAGCTATCGCTGGTCGCAGATCATCGAAACCGGCGGGCTGACCGCCGAGGCGATCGTGATGAAGGCGCGCCAGACGGGCAATGACACCCGCGCACCTTTTGCGCCCGCACCGATCGACGAAGTTGTTGCCCGCATCCGCGCCGAAAAGCCCGATGTGGTCTTTGCCCCGCATGTGGAAACCTCGGCAGGCGTGATCCTGCCGGACGACTATGTCACGGCCATGGCCGAGGCCGCGCACGAGGTCGGCGCGCTGATGGTGCTGGATTGCATCGCGTCGGGCTGCGCCTGGGTCGACATGCGCGCCACCGGTGTCGACGTTCTGATCTCGGCCCCGCAAAAGGGCTGGTCGGCCAGCCCCTGTGCCGGGTTGGTGATGTTGTCGGATCGCGCAGTGGCGCGCATGGACGACCAGCCGTCCGACAGTTTTGCCGTGGACCTGGGCAAATGGCACCAGATCATGCAGGCCTACGAGGGCGGAGGCCACGCCTATCACGCGACGATGCCGACCGATGCGCTGCGCGATTTCCGCGACACGATGCTGGAAACGCGGGAGTACGGATTTGACCGCCTGCGCGAGGCGCAATGGCGCCTGGGTGACGCGGTGCGCGCCTATTTCAAGGACAAGGGCGTGCGCTCGGTTGCGGCAGATGGATTTGGCGCGCCGGGGGTTGTGGTGTGTTACACCGATGACCCGGACGTGCAGACCGGCAAGGTCTTTGCCGCGCGGGGTATGCAGATCGCCGCGGGCGTGCCGCTGGCCTGCGATGAGCCGGAAGATTACCGCAGCTTTCGCATCGGGCTGTTTGGCCTCGACAAGCTGTATGATGTGGACGGCACGCTGGCGCGCCTGACGCGGGTGTTGGACGAGGTGCTTTGATCTCAGGCGACCGACCGGGTGCCGAGCCCCAGTTCCATCACCCGCCGGCGCAGGGGCGCGATGTCATACAGCGCCGTCATCGCCTTGGCCCGTGCGCTGCGGGCCAGGGGCCCGCTGGCCATTGACGCGCGGTTCAGCGCGGTGATCCCGGCAACCCGCGCGGCAATATCGGCGTAACGAGCACGGTGATAGGCTGTCAGCATGGCGGCATCGCCGAGGCTTTCAGGTGCCTTGGCCGCCAGGTCGCGCAGGGTGGTCAGATCGGCCAGTGACATGTTCAGCCCTTGTGCGCCAATAGGCGGCACCACATGCGCCGCCTCGGCCACCAGCGCAACGCGCGGACCATCAAGGCGGGTGGCCATCTGCGCGATCATCGGCCAGATCGACCGGCGCGAGGCCAACCGCAGCGGGCCCAGCACCTCTTGTGACCGGGCGGTCATCGCCTTTTCAAAGGCCGCATCGTCGAGCGCGAAAAGCTCTTGGGCCGCAGGTCCGCGGTCCATCCAGACAACGGCCGAGGCTGGCGTGCCATCGCGGTCGGGCAGTGGGACCAGGGTGAACGGCCCGCCCGTGTCATGGATTTCGGTCGACACGTTGTGGTGCGGTTCGGGATGCGTGACGGCAAAGGCCATGGCGCGCTGACCAAAGCGCGTGGTCTTGACCCCGATCCCCGCCGCCATGCGCGTGGGGGATCCGCGCCCGTCTGCGCCAATCACCAGCCGCGCCCGGATCCGGGTGCCATCGCTCAGCGTGGCCAGAGCCTCGCCCGACCGTGCCGCCAGATGCGCAAGGCCAGTGCCGGGCAGAAAGCTCAGACCGCCGGTTGCGCCCGCAGCGGCCACAAGCCCGCGCCGGATCAGCCAGTTGGGCACGTTCCAGCCAAAAGGCCGGTCCGACACGTCCGAGGCGCGGAAATCGCGCAGATGCACGGGCTCGGACC
>JAHDCH010000312.1 GCA_020629995.1 Pseudaestuariivita sp.
ACAGCCCAAGGCCAAAGCCGCTGACCAGCCCTTCGCCCACCGTGTCGATCCCGCCCAGAACAAAGATGTGGCGCGTCATGCCCGCCACAAGAATGCAGCCGACCAGCCCGACAATATAGGGCAAGGGATTCGACTGGTTCGCCGGTTTGCCGTCTTTCACGGGTACGCCGGACACCGCCATCCACTGTGATGCCATCACCGTGTACCACACCGCGCCGAACGCAAAGGCCGCGACCCCTGCCACCAAAACTGCCAGGACTCCCATGTTTCCCTCTCTTTCCTTGAAATGGTTCAGGCCCCGGACACACCCGGGGTGATCCCGCCCATCGCACAGATGTGGCGAAATTCGTCTTCGGTCACCGGTTGCACCGACAGGCGCGAATTGTTGACCAGCACCATGTCGGCCAGCGCAGGTTCGGCCTTGATCTGATCCAGGGTCACCGGGGTCGGCAAAGCGGTAATCGCGCGGATGTCGACGCAATCCCAGCGATCGTCCTCGGTGGTGCTGTCGGGATGCGCCTCGCCGCTGACCTCGACAATGCCGACCACCGCCTTTTCCTTTTGCGAATGGTAGAAAAAGCCGCGGTCGCCCAGCTTCATCTCGCGCATGAAGTTGCGGGCCTGGTAGTTGCGCACGCCGTCCCATTCTTCGCCCGCGTCACCTTTGGCGACCTGCTGGTCCCACGACCATGTGGATGGCTCGGATTTGAAAAGCCAATAGGCCATCAGCCGATCACCTTGTTCCATACGTCCAGGGTGACCGAGGCGAACAGCCCCGCCTTGGCATAGGGATCTTCGGCAGCCCAGTCCCGAGCCGCCGCCATGTCGGGCACGTCCAGGATGATCAGGCTGCCGCACATCGCGCCCTCGGCATCCAGAAGCGGCCCAGCCTGAAATACCGTGCCGCCCGATCCCTTGAGATAGGCGACATGCGCCTCGCGGGTGGACATGCGCAGGTCAAGCGCACCGGGTTTGTCACGGGCGGTTAAAGCGATGAGCATCGAATGGGTCCTCTGAATTGTTGAGGTGACGTTGACGTCACAGGGCCACAGCCGTCAAGGGCTCAGGCCTTGGCGCCTTTCTTGCCCGACCCCAGAAGCGGCGCGCTGGCACTATCGAGCGGCCAACGCGGTCGTGCGGCCAGGGTCATGTCGTCCCATGGCGCTCCAGCGGCGGTCTGTTCGATCCCGGCATAGGCGATCATGGCGGCGTTGTCCGTACACAGCGCCAGCGGCGGGGCGATCACCTCGGCGCGGTCTGCGGCCTGTTCCAGCGCGGTGCGCAAGGCCATGTTGGCCGCAACGCCGCCTGCAACGGCCAGAACCGGGCGCTTTGGCGACAGCGCAGCATAAAGCGTCAGCGCCCGCCGCGCCTTTTCGGCCAGAACATCAGACACCGCGCGCTGAAACGCGGCACAGATGTCGGCAACGTCCTGGCGGTACAGACCGCCTTGATCGCTGACCAGCCGGTCGCGCGCGCGCAGCACCGCCGTCTTCAGACCGGAAAAGCTGAGGTCACAGCCCGGGCGGTCCAGCAAAGGGCGGGGCAGCGGGATGCGGGTGGCATCCCCTTGTGTTGCCGCCTGCTCGACCGACGGCCCGCCGGGTTGCGGCAGGCCCAACAGGCGCGCGACCTTGTCAAAGGCTTCGCCGGGGGCATCGTCAATTGTGCCGCCCAGCCGTTCAAACCTGTCCGGGCCATGCGCGATCAGGAACTGGCAGTGCCCGCCAGACACCAGCAGCATCAGGTAGGGAAACGGGATGCCATGGGTCAGGCGCGGGGTCAGGGCATGCCCCGCCAGATGGTTGATGCCCTTCAGCGGCAGGCCGGTCGCAGCCGACAGCCCCTTGGCGTGCATCACGCCGGACAAGACGCCGCCGATCAGCCCGGGCCCGGCTGTCACCGCGATCCCGTCAAGATCGCGCCAGCCTGTGCCGGCCTCCTCCATCGCGCGGGCGATGACTGCGTCCAGCCGTTCGGCATGGGCGCGCGCGGCGATCTCCGGCACCACCCCACCGTAGGCCGCATGCAGAGCCGACTGGCCTTCGACCACCGACGACAGCACGCGCGCATCCGCTGGCGCGCCGGTCAGGACAGCGGCGGCGGTGTCGTCACAGCTGCTTTCGATGCCCAAAAGGGTTGCCATGCGCGTGGGTCCGATCATTGCAAGAACGCTGGCGGGGGGCTACCACTGCGGCGTTGTGCAGACAATCCCGCAGCCCTCCCCGGCCACCGCGCCCCCGTTCCTTTTGGTGACCCGCCCCGCCGAAGATGCCGCGCGGCTGACCAAGGCGCTTGCCCGCGCGGGCGCTCCGGCGACCCGCGTCGTTCTGTCTCCCCTCTTGCGGATCGCGCATGTGTCATCTGAAATTGACGCTCTATGGCCCAATCAGCTGATCTTTACCTCGGCACACGGGGTTGCGGCGGCGGATGACGCTTTTTCGGGCAGACGGCTGCCCTGTCATGTGGTGGGCGCCCGGACTGCAGAGGCTGCGCAGGCGCTGGGGCACCCGGTTCTGGGCGTCTACAAGGATTCCGCGGACCTGCTGGGTGCCTTGGTCACAAACCCTCCTGCGGGGCGGCTGCTGCACTTGCGCGGTCGGCATGCCCGCGGTGATATTGCGCAATTCTTGATAAATCGCGGCATTCAGGCGCGCGAAGCGATCCTGTATGATCAGGTCACCTGCCCTCTCACGCCCGAGGCCGAGGCCATCGCAGCCGGGGAGACGCCCGTCATCATTCCCCTGTTCTCGCCGCGCACCGCAGCGCAGTTTCGCTCTGTCTGGCCGGGAGTCGCCCCGATCCATGGACTCGCGCTCAGCGATGCTGTCGCCGCCGAGGTCACAGGAATGGGATGGACCCGGCTGCGCACGGCGCCCGAACCCACGCTTGCAGCCATGGTGACAACGATCGTTGACACATTGCGGGGGGAACTGGGTTGAGGGGGTGTCCGTTGCACAATAAGGTTTGTTGCGTCGTGCATGACGCGGCACAAGATTCGAAGGGGACACATCGTGGCTAAGTCGACGACTGGCAAATCTGGCGGCACCAGCGGCAGCACGTCCAAAAAGACGGCGGCCAAGACCGGAAAACCTGCCGCCGCCACGGCCAAACCCAAGCCGGCAGCCGGGACCACGTCCAAGACGACCCAAGCCAAAGCGCAAGCCCAGGCCGCCGCCGACAAGGCGGAAAAGCTGGCCAAGGACGCCAAGGCCAACATCGCGCCCGACGCCAAGCCGATTGCCCCCGAAACCAAGCCCGCACAGCCGGAGCCGGCCAAGGCCGACCCGAAACCCAAGGCCGCAGCCGAAACACCCAAGGCTGAACC
>JAHDCH010000014.1 GCA_020629995.1 Pseudaestuariivita sp.
CCAAGGAAGACAAGGCCAAGCAAAAGACGCTGGAACGCGAGCTGGAATGGATGCGGCAGGGCCAAAAGGCCCGGCAAGCCAAATCCAAGGCCCGCATCGCCGCCTACGAAGAAATGGCGGGCCAGTCCGAGCGCGAGAAAATCACCCGCGCCCAGATCGTCATTCCCAACGGCCCCCGCCTCGGCTCGAAGGTGATCGAGGTGAACGGGCTGAAAAAGGCCATGGGTGACAAGCTGTTGATCGAGGACCTGACCTTCTCGTTGCCGCCCGGCGGCATCGTGGGCGTGATCGGCCCCAACGGCGCAGGCAAATCGACCCTGTTCAAAATGCTGACCGGACAGGAACAGCCTGACGAAGGCACCGTCGAATACGGCGACACCGTGCAGCTGTCCTACGTGGACCAGTCACGCGACGATCTGAACGCGGACGATACCGTCTGGGAAGCGATCTCGGGCGGCGCCGAAATCATCGAACTGGGCGACGCGCAGGTCAACAGCCGCGCCTATTGCTCGTCCTTCAACTTCAAGGGCGGCGACCAGCAGAAAAAGGTCGGACTTCTGTCGGGCGGTGAACGCAACCGCGTCCACATGGCCCGCCTTCTCAAGGAAGGCGGGAACGTCCTGCTGCTGGACGAGCCGACCAACGATCTGGACGTGGAAACGCTCCGCGCTCTCGAAGACGCCATCGCCGATTTTGCCGGCTGCGCCGTGGTCATCAGCCACGACCGTTTCTTCCTCGACCGTCTTTGCACCCACATCCTTGCCTTTGAGGGCGAGGCGCATGTCGAGTGGTTCGAAGGCAATTTTGCCGACTACGAAGAGGACAAGAAACGCCGCCTCGGCGCCGACGCGCTGGAACCCAAACGGATCAAGCACAAGAAGTTCGTGCGCTGATCTCACGCCCTCCGCGCGCTGGCGCTAAACCGTCAGCGCGCGTGCAAGGTCCAGGTACCCCATGGATCGCGGCACGATCCTGTACCCCCTTCTGGATTGGTCAAGGTCGGTCCGCGCGGTTTCGGCCATCAACAGCACCGGCAGATCGGGGCTGAAACGCGCGGCGCAATCAACCACAGTCAGAATGTCGTTCGGCGTACCTGCGGACCCTGCATCAATCAGGACACCGCCCCAGGCATCCGCCTCTTGGGTCAGCGCCTCGGCTGCCAGATCCGCAGCATAGGTCATGGCGGTTTCCAGATGCAGAAGCCAGGCGGCATCCATCACATGCCGCATCCGGACCGAACTGTCCGATACAACCAACAATGGCATATCCCTCAGCCCCGCAACAATCCGGCGAGCCTGCGCCAGCGTCAGGCTGTCTGATCCTGCCTTGCTGCGCAGGGCCACTCCGTTTCGGGTCAGTGTAAATGGCCCTTTGAGCGTTTTGGGCAGGCGCAAAATCGGAACCCCTCGGAACGTGCGCGCCACATGACGCTGCGTTGTTTCATCCTTCGCGATATCTGCTCTTGTCTCGAACATGGTTAAGCCTCGTCTGTCTTTTGTTATGCCTGCACTTTCGCTGCGCCGGCTGCATGTGCGCAAACAGGCATGGGGATAAGGCCCCTATCCCTTTGCATAGGGCAGGGTTTTGGCAGGCGGCTGGATTCAGCGGGAAAAGCAGTCTAGCGTCCCATCCATGCTGACCCGCCGTCTTTTCCTTTTGTCTGCTCTGGCTGCCTGCACGTCCAAACCGCGCAGCGTTGAACTGCCGCCCGGCACGCGGTTGATCATCTACCGCCATGCGGACCGGGATGGCGAGGATCTGAGCGCCAAGGGGATTGCGCGGGCCCAAGCCTTTGCCGATGCGTTGAAGAGCGAACGGATCGACGCGATCTTTTCGCCCGGCATCCAGCGCAACCTCGATACGGCGCGGCCTTTGGCCGATGCCAAAGGCCTGACGATCAGCCGGATGCCGCAGGAAAACCCCACGGCGCGGCTGATGCGCGAGGGCGCCGGCAAAACGATTGTCTGGGTCGGCAACAAAGGCAATCTGGCGCAAATCTGGGCCGATCTCGGGGCCCAGGATCCAGCGCCTCTGGCCTATGGTGATCTGTTCATCGTCACTCGTGGCCCAGGTGGCATTCCCCGGATCGAACGCAAACGGATCGAACCCTAGAGCCTATTCGGATCGGCGCATTTCTCGATGCGCAGTCGGTTTTCGGGCCAGGGGTGCATCAGGGTTCTCGCCGCGTCCTCCGAACCCGATACCCACTCCTGCGCGTGATCAGGGTCAAGCAAGACCCCCATCCTGTGATGGATCGGGGCGACATCGGCATTGGGCGCGCATGTCACGGTCGCCATCTGCGCTATGTCGCGCCCGCCCGGTGCGGTCCACACGTCAAAGACCCCTGCAAACAGGCACAGGCTGCCATCGGCCTGTTGCAACGACCACGCCTGTTTGCGCCGTGCTGCACCAGTCCATTCATACCAGCCGGTAACAGGCACGATGCAGCGCTGCACACCGGCAAAAGCGCTCTTGTCAAAGACGGTCTCGGACCGCGCGTTGATCAGCGTCTCCAGAACCGGTCGCCCGCGCGCATTCGTGCGCCCCTGCGGGATCAATCCCCAGCGCATCATGCGCCAGCCCGTGGCGGTCAGACAGGCCAGATCCTGCCCGGGTGCGATGTTCAAATCCCGCGCGGTCTCTGGCGCAGGCCCTTGCCCAAGCCCTGCGTCGCCCAGTGCCTTTGCCAGAAACAGCCGCCCCGGCATCAGCGCACCCGCGCCACCAGGTCGGCCACCGCCGGGGCCATTGCGCCCACTATGCGCGTGACACCCGCTGCGTTCGGATGAATGCCATCCGCCTGCATGAACCGCCCGACATCGCCGGGGTCCTGTCCAATCCCTTTGAAAAAACTTTCGAAATACAGCGCCCCGGTGGCCTCTGCCAGATCGGGAAAGATCGCGTCGAAGGCCGCTTTGTACTCGGGGCCATAGTTTCCGGGCGCGCTCAGCCCGACCAGCATCACAGGGCGCTCGCCCGCTGCTGCGACAATGCCGGCAAGATTGCTTTTGGTCAGGGCCGGGTCGAACCCGCGCAGCATGTCATTGCCGCCCAGTGCAACGATCAGCGCGTCGACATCCTCGCTCAGCGACCAGTCAATGCGCGCGAGCCCCCCGGCCGTGGTGTCCCCGGACACACCTCCGTTGATGAGTGTCACGTCCAGCCCCCGCGCCTCCAGTGCCTCTTGCATCTGCGGCACAAAGCCATCCTCGGGCGGCAGGCCATAGCCCTGGGTCAGGCTGTCGCCAAAGGCCAGCACGGTCACCGGCTCGGCCAGTGCCGCCGGGGCAGCAAGGCACAGAACAAGCGCCGCCTTGTTCAGCCTGCGCACCGCCCCATATGTCACACGACGACACGCCAACCCGAGCCGCCCCATGACCGAACTTGCCTTCTCACTCAACGATGTCCGCCTGTCGCTGGATGGCAATGCCGGGCGGGTGGACATCCTGCATGGGCTGACATTTGACATCGCGCGCGGTGACACGGTGGGGATGGTGGGGCCTTCGGGATCGGGCAAGTCGTCTCTCCTGATGCTCATGGGCGGGCTCGAACAGTCCACCGGGGGCACGATCACCGCGCTGGGACAGCGCCTCGACCGGATGGACGAGGACGCGCTTGCGCGGTTCCGCAGGGATCATATGGGGGTGGTCTTTCAATCCTTCCACCTGATCCCCACGATGACAGCGCTTGAAAACGTGGCAACCCCTCTCGAACTGGCCGGAGCACCCCGCGCCTTTGACCGGGCAAGCGAAGCTCTGTCCGAGGTCGGCCTCGCGGATCGGGCGGGGCATTACCCTGCGCAATTGTCAGGAGGCGAGCAACAGCGCGTGGCCCTGGCCCGCGCGCTGGCGCCCCGGCCCGATATCCTTCTGGCCGATGAACCCACCGGCAATCTCGACGAAGCCAACGGGGCGGCAATCACCGATCTGCTGTTTCGTCTCAGCGCCCAGCATGGCGCGACGCTGGTTTTGGTGACGCATGCGCCGCCGCTGGCCGCACGCTGCGACCGGGTGATCACCCTGCGCGACGGGCGCATTGCCCCCGGGCAGGACGCCGCGGCATGAGCACATTGCGGCAGGGCGCGCGGATTGCGCGACGCGAATTGCGGGGCGGGTTGCGCGGCTTTCGCATCTTTCTGGCCTGCCTTGCGCTTGGAGTCGCGGCCATCGCCGCAATCGGCTCGGTGCGCTCTGCGATCGAAGCCGGGCTTGCCGCGGAAGGCGCAACCCTCCTTGGCGGCGATGCCGCACTTCAGTTCACGTACCGGTTTGCCTCGCAGGAGGAACGTGCATGGATGGATCGCACCGCGCTTGCCGTGTCCGAGGTTGCCGATTTCCGGTCGATGGCCGTGGTCACCCGCGATGGGGAAACCGAACGCGCGCTGACCCAGCTCAAGGCCGTGGACAGCGCCTACCCCCTCAAGGGCCGCGTGACGCTGGATCCGCCCATGGCGCTGGACGTGGCGCTGGCGGGTCAGGACGGACGGCCAGGCGTTGTGATGGCGCGCAACCTTGTGGACCGGCTTGCCTTGTCGCCCGGCGACGTGGTGCGCTTTGGCACGGCCGAGGTCGTGTTGATGGCAACCCTCACGGGCGAGCCCGATCAGGCCGGAGGCGACTTCGGGCTGGGCCCGCGTTCCCTGCTTTTGCTGGATGCTTTGCGCGGCTCAGGTCTTTTGGAGCCGGGGACCCTGTTTGACACGCATTACCGGATGTTGCTGCCCCCCGGCAGCGACCTTGATGCCTTGCGGGCGCAAGTCGACGCCGCCATGGCCCAAAGCGGCGCACGCTGGCGCGACGCCCGCAACGGAGCCCCGGGCGTCGCCGAGTTTGTAGACCGGCTGGGCGCCTTTCTTGTGCTTGTGGGCCTGTCCGGTATCGCCGTTGGCGGTGTCGGGGTGTCAGCCGCCGTATCGGCCTATCTGGCTGGCAAGACCTCGGTGATTGCCACTTTGCGCACTCTGGGTGCGGCGCGAGGCACGATCTTTTGGGCCTACGCGCTGCAAATTGCGGCGCTGGCGGCGCTCGGGATCGCCCTGGGACTGATTGCAGGGGCCGGTGTGCCGCTGTTGCTGGCGCCTCTGATTGCTGCACAACTGCCGGTGCCCGCAGTCTTTGCGCTATACCCCATGCCTCTGGCTGAAGCGGCGCTTTACGGCACTCTGGCGGCAGCGATTTTCACGCTCTGGCCGCTGGCCCGGGCCGAGGATGTCCGCGCAGCAACCCTGTTTCGCGATGCTCTGGGGCAGGCGCGCATTTTGCCGCGCCCAGCTTACCTTGCGTTGATTGGGCTGTTTATCGGCCTGCTGGTGGGCGTGGCGATCTGGTTCAGCGGCACGGCACGCCTGACGCTTTGGACATTTGCCGGGATCGCGGGGGCGCTGGGGCTGCTGGCCCTGTGCGCCATGCTGCTGCGGCGACTGGCACGCGCGGGTCTGATCGTGGCGCGCGGGCGCCCTGCCCTGCGCTGGGCCTTGTCGTCAATCGGCGGGCCCCGCAGCGCAACACTTTCGGTGGTGCTGTCGCTGGGGCTGGGGCTGTCGGTTTTGTCGGCGGTCGGCCAGATCGATGGCAACCTGCGCAACGCCATCACGGGCGAATTGCCCGACGTGGCGCCTTCCTACTTTTTCGTGGATATCCAGAAAGACCAGATGCCCGGGTTTCTGGACCGGCTGGACAACGACCCACAGGTCAGCCGGGTCGACAGCGCGCCCATGTTGCGCGGCATCATCACCCAGATCAACGGCCAGAAGGCAACCGATGTCGCGGGCGATCATTGGGTCCTGTCCGGCGACCGGGGCGTGACCTATTCCACCGCAGTCCCGGACAACACTCGTCTGACAGGCGGCACCTGGTGGAGCCCGGACTACTCTGGCCCGCCGCAAATCAGCTTTGCCGCCGAAGAAGCCGCGGAAATGGGTCTCAGCCTGGGCGACACGCTGACGCTCAACATCCTTGGGCGCGACATCACCGGCACCATCACCTCGTTCCGCGAAGTCGATTTTTCGACCGCCGGGATCGGTTTTATCCTGTCGATGAACCCATCCGCCCTGCAGGGCGCTCCGCACAGCTTCATTTCGACCGTCTACGCCGCGCCCGAGGCCGAAGCGGCAATCCTGCGCGATCTGGCGCAAGCCTTTCCCAACATCACTGCGATCCGCGTCCGGGATGCGATCGATCAGGTCTCGGCGCTTCTTGCCGGGATCGCGGCCGCCACGTCCTGGGGCGCGGCGGCCACATTGCTGACCGGCTTTATCGTTCTGATCGGCGCTTCGGCTGCGGGGCTGCCCGCCCGCGTGTTCGAAGCCGCGGTCTTGCGCACCCTGGGCGCCAGCCGCATGCGCATCATGGCCAGCTTTGCCTTGCGGTCCGTGCTGTTGGGTCTCGGCGCCGGGGCCGTGGCGTTGGCCGCCGGCATCCTCGGCGGCTGGGCGGTCAGCCGGTTTGTAATGGAAACGGGGTATGACATCATCTGGCCCTCGGCCCTTGCCATCCTTGCCGGCGGGGTGCTTGCCACAACGCTGACCGGCCTGATCTTTGCCCGCCCCGCGCTGGCTGCGCGACCTGCTGGCGTTCTGCGCGCGCGCGAATAAGCGGGCTGGTGCCTGCGCCCGGTTCACGGCATCCTTGCGCCATGACGTATACCTCTCAGGACACAGCACAATTCCTGTCGATCCTGCGCACCGCCGCGCAGGACGAAATCCTGCCCCGGTTCCGCAGCCTTGCGGCGGGAGACATCGCGGTCAAGACAGCTCATGACGATCTGGTGACCCAGGCGGACACCCGCGCCGAACGCGCAATCACCACCGCATTGCGCTCCGCCTACCCTTCGGCCCTCGTGATGGGCGAAGAGGCGATCTCGGACGATCCCGCCTTGCGGGATGCCTTGCCGGACGCCGCGCAGGCCTTTGTGATCGATCCGGTGGACGGAACGTGGAACTTCGCCAGCGGAATGGCGATATACGGCGTCATACTCGCCGCCATGTCGCATGCAAAGCCCACCTTTGGCGCGCTCTACGATCCCAGCTTTGACGATGCGATCACGGCCACCGCAGACGGCCCTGCCTTGTACCACGCGGCGGACGGCAGCGAACGTGTTCTGACGATGGACCCCGCTCCCACACCCGGGCTTACCGGATTTTTGCCGCTGGCGCTGCTGCCCGAGGAAAAACGCGCCCCAATGGCGGCCACCTTTCCGGGGTTCAACAGGGTGCTGAACCTGCGCTGTTCGTGTCATGAGTTTCGCCTGATGGCGCAAGGGCATGTGGACTTCATGCTGTCCTACCGGCTGACACCCTGGGATCATGCTGCAGGCGCGCTGATCGTGGCGCAGGCGGGCGGCGTGGCGCGGATGCTGGACGGGGGCGCGTATCGCGCCGATTTGCGTGATGGCGCCTTGCTATGCGCACGGTCCGAGGATGTGTGGCAGGACGTGGCCGCGCGCATGTCTTTCCTGACTGCATGAGGCCGGCGACTCCCTGGATCGACTGGCCCATACGGGCGCTGTTGCTGCCGGTTCTGGCTGTGCAGGGTCTGAGTGTGCGCCGCACCGCCCGCACCCTGCCCGAACCACCCGGACCGAGGCACGGCAAGGCACCCGGAGCTGGCGCGCCCACACGGCTATTGATCCTCGGTGACAGCTCTGCCGCGGGTGTGGGCTGCGCGGATCAATCGACGGCTCTTGCGCTTCAGCTGGTTGCAGCGCTTGCCCCCAACCTATCGGTAGATTGGCGGCTTGTGGCGCAATGTGGTGCCCGTACGCGGGATGCGCTGAGCTGGCTGGAACAGGACACCCGAAGCGCTGATATCGTAGTCACCGTGTTCGGCGTCAACGACGTGACCAAGGCAACGCCCCGCGCGCGCTGGCACCGCGATCAAAGCGCATTGTTTGACCGGCTTTCGACCATGGGCGCTCGGCACATCTATGCAACCGCGGTACCGCCCATCGGGCAAATGCCTATTTTACCCAACCCGTTGCGCTGGGTTCTGGGGCGGCAGGCGCTGGCATTTGATGCGACGCTTCAGGCTCTTTGCGTGGCGCACCCAATCGCGCGCCACGTACCGTTTGATTTTCCGATGCAGCCAGACCAGATGGCCGAGGACGGGTATCACCCCGGCCCCGTGATCTATGCTGCCTGGGCACGCCATCTGGCAGGCATCATCCTGGCCGATGCAGGCTATTCCGCCGCTTCGGCGTAATCCTCCATCGGCGGGCAGGTGCACACCAGGTTGCGGTCGCCATAGGCGTTGTCGACCCGGTTGACCGGCGGCCAGTACTTGTCGACCCGGAATGCGCCGGGCGGAAAGCACCCCTGTTCGCGGCTGTAAGGCCGGTCCCAGTCGCGCACGAGGTCTTCCATCGTGTGCGGCGCGTTCTTGAGCGCATTGTTCTCGGCCTCTCCGCCATTCTCGATGGCCCGGATTTCCTCGCGGATCGACAGCATCGCGTCGCAGAACCGATCCAGCTCGGCCTTGGTCTCGCTTTCTGTCGGTTCGACCATCAGCGTGCCCGCCACCGGCCAGGACATCGTGGGGGCGTGGAACCCGCTGTCGATCAGCCGTTTGGCGATATCATCCACCGTCACGCCCGCGCTTTCAGCAAAGGGGCGCACGTCGAGAATGCACTCATGCGCCACCCGGCCATTCGATCCACGATACAGGACGTCATACGCGCCTTTCAGCCTGTCGGCGATGTAGTTGGCGTTCAGGATCGCCACCCGCGTCGCCTGCGTCAGACCAGCTCCGCCCATCATCAGGCAATAGGCCCAGCTGATCGGCAAAAGCGACGGCGAGCCAAAGGCCGCAGCCGACACCGCGCCGGTGCCCTTCAGCGGATCACCCGGCAGATGCTCGACCAGATGCTGTTTGACGCCAATCGGCCCCATGCCGGGCCCGCCCCCGCCGTGCGGAATGCAGAACGTCTTGTGCAGGTTGAGGTGGCTGACGTCACCGCCCAGATCGCCGGGCCGCGACAGGCCGACCATCGCGTTCATGTTCGCCCCGTCGATATAGACCTGACCGCCGTGCTGGTGCGTGATGGCGCAGACCTCCTTCACCGTTTCCTCGAACACACCATGGGTCGAAGGATAGGTGATCATCGTGCCCGCCAGCGCATCCGAGTGCTTTTCGGCCTTCGCCCGGAAATCCGCCAGATCAATCGAGCCGTTGTCGTCGCATTTCACCGGCACAACCTTCCAGCCGACCATCTGCGCCGAGGCCGGGTTGGTCCCATGCGCATTGACCGGGATCAGGCAGATATCGCGATGCCCCTGCCCTTGTGCTTCGTGATAAGCGGCAATGGTCAACAGCCCGGCATACTCGCCCTGCGCGCCCGAATTGGGCTGCATCGAAATGGCGTCATACCCCGTGATCGTGCACAGCTTGTCCGACAGATCCGTGATCATCTCGGCATAGCCCTCGGCCTGATCCGCCGGGCAATAGGGATGCAATTGCGAGAATTCGCGCCAGCTGACCGGCATCATCTCGGCTGCCGAGTTCAGTTTCATCGTGCACGAGCCCAGCGGGATCATCGCCCGGTCCAGCGCCAGATCGCGGTCGGCCAGACGGCGCATATAGCGCATCATCTCGGTCTCGGCCCGGTTCATGTGGAATACCGGGTGCGTCAGGTATTCTGTCCGCCGGATCAGCTTGTCCGGCATGTGGTAATGCGGAGTGTAATCCTTGTCTTCCCGCTCGATACCAAAGGCGCGCCAGACCGCTTCGATGGTCTGCGGGCGCGTGCGTTCGTCCAGCGTGATGCCGACACGGGTTTCGCCCACGGCGCGCAGGTTCACACCTTCGCGCACGGCGGCCGCCAGAACACCCTTTTGCAACAGCCCCACGTCCACCGTGATCGTGTCGAAATACGTCGCGGGCTGCACCTCGAAACCGGCCATCTTGAGCCCTTCGGCCAGACGCGCTGTCTTGCGGTGGATCCGCTGCGCAATTGCCTTCAGGCCCTCGGGCCCATGGAACACCGCGTAAAAGCCAGCCATGACCGCCAAGAGCGCCTGGGCCGTGCACACATTCGACGTCGCCTTCTCTCGCCGAATGTGCTGCTCGCGCGTTTGCAGCGACAGGCGGTACGCCTTGTTGCCGTGGCTGTCGACGCTGACCCCCACAATCCGGCCAGGCATCGCGCGCTTGTAGGCGTCGCGGCAAGCCATATAGGCCGCATGCGGCCCGCCATAGCCTTCGGGCACGCCAAAGCGCTGGGTCGACCCAACGGCAATATCTGCCCCCATCGCGCCCGGCTCCTTCAGCAGCGTCAGGCTCAGCGGGTCGGCCGAGACAATTCCAATCGCCTTCTCACCATGCAGCGCGGCCATCTGATCGGTGAAATCACGCACATGGCCATAGGTGCCGGGATACTGGAAAATCGCACCAAACACGGCGCTCGCGTCCATGTCCTCGGGCGTACCGATGATGATCTCGATGCCCAGCGGCGCCGCGCGCGTCTGCATCACCGCGATGTTCTGGGGGTGGCAGTTCTCATCGACGAAAAAGCCCTTGGCCTTCGACTTGGCCACCCGCTGCGCCATGGTCATCGCCTCGGCGCAGGCGGTGGATTCGTCCAGAAGCGAGGCATTGGCGATCTCAAGCCCCGTCAGATCACACACCATCGTCTGAAAGTTCAGCAGCGCCTCCAGGCGGCCCTGGCTGATCTCGGGCTGATAAGGGGTGTAGGCCGTGTACCACGCCGGGTTTTCCAGGATGTTGCGCTGGATCGCCGGCGGGGTGACCGTGCCGTGATACCCCTGCCCGATCAGCGAGGTCAGCACGCGGTTCTTGCCCGCCACCTCTCGCATGCGCACATGCAGTTCCCGCTCGCTCAGCGCCTTGCCAAAATCCAGCGGCTCTGCCTGCCGGATGCCTTCGGGCACCGTTTCATCGATCAACTGATCCAGCGTGCCTGCGCCGACGACGGCCAGCATTTCAGCCATCTCGGACGGAGACGGGCCGATGTGGCGACGATTGGCAAAATCATAGGGAAGATAATCGGTCGGCTTGAACGGCATCTCGGCCTCCATTGGCTCTGCGCCGGGGCACGATGCGCCGCGCCCCTGCTTCTTCTCTTTTCAAATATGGAAAATA
This sequence comes from Pseudaestuariivita sp., assembly GCA_020629995.1. GTDB lineage: Bacteria > Pseudomonadota > Alphaproteobacteria > Rhodobacterales > Rhodobacteraceae > Pseudaestuariivita. Next base: position 11,094 of record JAHDCH010000014.1, read on the forward strand.
CCCGGCTGGCCCCGGGCGTCAGCCTACGAATTTCTTGTAGGCCGCCTCGTCCATCATGTCGTCCATCTGCGAGGGGTCCGCCGCCTTCATCTTGAAAAACCATGCGTCGCCCATGGGGTCGTCGTTCACCTTGCCCGGCTCGTCGACGAGCGCCGCGTTAACCTCGACGATTTCGCCGTCAATGGGCGCGAGGATGTCGGACGCAGCCTTGACGCTTTCGATCACGACCACTTCGTCGTCTTTCGACACTTCGGTGCCCTCCTCGGGCAGCTCGACAAAGACGATGTCGCCCAGCTGTTCGCTGGCGTGTTCGGTGATGCCCACTACGATCACGCCGTCTTCTTCGCGCAGCCACTCGTGCTCTTCTGTAAATTTCATGGTTGTCTCCCTATCGCTTGAAACCTGCCGGCACGAACGGCAGGTCACTGACCTCGACCGCCATGCGTTTGCCTCTGACCTCGCCCCACAGCCTCGTGCCACGACGCGCGCTTGCATCGGCCACGTATCCCATTGCCACCGGTGCGCCGACCGTCGGGCCGAAGGTGCCCGAGGTCACCTCGCCCACCTGCGCGCCGCCCGTCTCCGCATCGAACAGCGGCACGCCCGTGCGCATCGGCGCCCGCCCTTCGGGCTTCAGCCCGACGCGGTGCCTGACGGCCCCGTTTGCAATCTCGTCCAGAATGCGCCCGGCGCCCGGAAAGCCGCCCTCGCGGGTGCCGCCGGCGCGTCGCGCCTTCTGGATCGCCCAGACCAGACCGGCCTCGACCGGCGTTGTTCCGGCATCAATGTCCTGCCCATAAAGGCACAGCCCCGCCTCAAGCCGCAGCGAGTCGCGCGCGCCCAGCCCCACCGGGCTGACACCGGGCTTGCTCAGCAGTGTCTTGACCAACAGCTCGGCCGCCGCCTCGGGCACTGAAATCTCATAGCCGTCCTCGCCCGTGTAGCCCGAGCGCGAGACCCAGCATTCCGCCCCTGCCAGGGCGTGCGTCGCCACATCGAGGAATCGCATGCCGGCCACATCGGCGTTCAGGTCAGCCAGCGCCGCTTCGGCACCGGGCCCCTGCAGCGCGATCAGCGCGCGGGTCTCGACCAGTTTGACATGGATGCCCCTGGGTTCCAGTGCCGCGCGCATGCGCGCCACATCCTCGGTCACGCAGGCCGCATTGACCACCACGTAAAGATGATCCCCGCGATTGGCGACCATCAGGTCATCCTCGATCCCGCCGGCGTCATTCGTGAAAAAGCCATAGCGCTGGCGCCCTTCGGCCAGCCCGACGATGTCCTGCGGCACCAGCGCCTCGAAGGCCTCGGCGACGCCCTCACCGCGCAGGATCACCTGGCCCATGTGGCTGACATCAAACAGGCCGGCCGCCTCGCGGGTGGCCTGGTGTTCGGCCATCACGCCATCGTACTGAACAGGCATCTCCCACCCGGCAAAGGGCACCATGCGCGCTCCACGCGCCACGTGCTGATCAAAGAGAGGGGTGCGTTTCAGATCGCTCATACCGTCTTCCGTCTGTCGTCCGGATCGGGATGAACCGGCACCATGAGACGCGGCTGTCGCGCCGCGCGTGGTGCCCCCTCTGTCCTTCGGCCTGAGATCGCTATCCCTTCGGCGCCCCGGCTTGCCCGGGGTCTCTCCAGAGTTCGTGTCGCCAGGTCGGTCCCTTGGGCCTGAGAGTTTCCGGGGCGGTTGCTCCTTCGGCAGGGCGCGGTGCCCTTCTCCCGATCTGACAACGGCAGAATTGCACACAAGCGCCGACAGGCGTCAAGCGATTCCACTATAGGAAACTTGGCTTTTTAGTCCTGACCGGGCGCGCGGGCTTACCCCTGATCTTCGCCGCGACATATTCCTTCAATTTCAGCCCCACCCCATGGAAGAATCGTATCCATAGGCGGCAAGCGCGAGATCGGTATTTCCTTTGCGATCATCGTGCGCAGCCGTTCTGTGCGAGGCGCGTGGGGGTCCAGCGCGGCGCAGCAGATATATTCCTCGACAATGGCGCCTTGCTGTTCATAGCCATAGTCCAGAAACGCGCGCGTGGTGCTGGGATCAAACAGATAAGGATCCTCGATGCGCGCGTGTTCGCGCGCCGCCTTCAGCGGGTGATATTTCGTGCGTGCCCGGTTCTGCCATTGCCAGACATGCGTCAGCTCGTGACCCAGCAGCATCGCTTCGAACAGATGCAGCTTGCGTGGAAACTCCGGCAGGTAGTTCGGCAAGGTGAAATCACGGCTGAAATAGACGCGGTTGAACAGAACCAGCGCCGCAGGCGACCCGGTCACCTCTTCCCCGGTTGCCGGAGGAAAGATCCGCTCCTGGCAGGTCACCCGCGGGCGTACCGGGATGGTCAGCGTATAGGCGCGCAGCGGTGCATTGGCGACCAGTCGTACCCGGCTTGTGTCAATCGCATTGCCGTGGATCGTGGCAGCAAAGGCCTTTTCCGTTTCGGTCAGTGGCCGCCCGCAGGCGGCCAGCATCCCAACTCCAAACAAAAAGGCAGCAAACAGGCGCAACATGCCTTTACGCTACAGCGGCTTTGCGCACTCCGCCAGCGCTTCGGCAAGCGCGTTCAGCAAAGCGGGATAGAAACCGGGGCCCGGGGCAACAGTGCGCCCCAAAGGATCCAGCGACACCACCCGGTGCGGCACATCGCCCAGCACGCTGTCCACCTGGCGTGCGGGAACTGACGGATCGCTCAGCACACAGATCCCGGCCCGGCCCTGCAGTGATATCTGCAGCTCTTGCAGCCGCTTGGCGCCGGGTGCCGCACCGCTTGCCGCGCGGACCGACCCTTCGATGCGCAGCCCGAAATGGTCTTCGAGGTACTGATAGGCGTCATGGGATGACACCAACACACGCGCATCAAGGCCGGACACGGCCAGCGCGACATCTGCCTCGGCCCGTGTGATGGCTTCGGCACCGGTTCTGGCGTTGGAAAGGTATGTTTGTGCACGCGCCGGATCGATCCGGGCCAGTTCATTGGCAACAACGGTCAACCACAGGCGCGCATTGGCTGGATCAAGCCAGGCATGCGGGTCGCTTGCCCCTTCTGCGTGGTCATGATCGTCATCTGCGCCGTGGTTTTCATCCTTGTGCGCGTTTTCTTCGTGCCCATGGTCGTCGTCCTTGTGGGCATCCCCTTCGTGCGCGTGGTCATCATGGGCGTCTTCGTCATGGCCATGGTCATTATGATCGTCATGCTCGTCATGCTCGTCATGCTCGTCATGCTCGTCATGCTCGTCATGCTCGTGGATCGCGCCGGCACGCATGGTCAACACGTTCGATCCGGGCACCGCCATCAGCTCCAGATGTGGCGCTTGTCCGGCAAGCTGTTCGCGCGCCTTGGCAAATGGTGGAGACATCGCAACTCCGGTCCAGACCACCAGTTCAGCCTCTTGCAGCGCCGCTGCTTCCGACGGGCGCATTTGGTGCGTGTGCGGCTCGGCATCCGGCCCCATCAGAACAGCCGGCATCCCCACGCCATCCATCACCTGCGCCACCAGCCCCTGCACAGGCAGAATATCGGTCACGACGCGCGGCGGCGCATCCTGTGCAAAACCGGACGAACCAGCCCCAACAAGGAGCGCGGCAAGAGTGAAACGGAGGGGTCGGATCATGGGAGCCTCATCGGTCAGATATGTTATGATATAACATTCAAAGCGCTTGATAGGCCCGCCGCGATCCCATATCAACCACAAACCGTCTAAGGAGCGCGCATATGGAGCCCATAGGCTTTGCCCAGCATGATCATTCCGCCTGTATTTCGACCGGCGTGGCACAGGCCGAGGCCGCTTGTGCCGAACGCGGGGTGCAGTTGACGCCGGTGCGCCGCCGCGTGCTCGAACTGTTGCTGGAGCGCCACCGCGCGCTTGGCGCCTATGACATTCTCGAGGTTTTGCGCAGCGAAGGCCTCGGATCGCAGCCGCCCGTCGCGTACCGCGCCCTCGACTTTCTGGTGACGCAAGGCTTTGCGCATCGGATCGAAGCGCTCAACGCCTTTACTGCCTGCACGACGCCCGGGTCAGACCATGTTCCGGCTTTTCTGATCTGCCGCAGATGCAGCGCAGTGGCCGAAACCGTGACCGATCTGGCGCCCGGAGCCTTGCGCACCAGCGCCGCCGCCACTGGCTTTGAGATTGAAAGCACCGTGGTCGAAGCTCAGGGACACTGCGCCGCGTGCCGCGGGGCCGCCCTGAAAGCCGGCCCCGCATGACCCCCCTGATCCGGGCCGAAGGCCTGTGTGTAACGCTCGACGGGCGCGACGTACTGCGGGACGTCAGCATGGAGGTGGCACGAGGCGAAGTGGTCACGATCGTCGGGCCCAACGGATCGGGCAAGTCGACCTTGCTGCGCGCGCTGCTGGGTGCCCTGCCCGCCAAGGCCGGCCGCGTGACCCGTGCGCCGGATCTGCGGATCGGATATGTTCCGCAAAAGGTGCACATCGACAGCGCCTTGCCCATGACCGTGGCGCGGTTTCTTGACCTGCCCCGGATCAACCACAGCATTCCCCGCGACGAGGTGCTGGAACAGGCCGGCGCAACCGGGCTCGAAGGCAAGCAGATGGCCGAATTGTCCGGCGGGCAATTCCAGCGGGTGCTGATGGCGCGCGCGCTTCGGACACGGCCGGACCTTCTGGTGCTGGACGAGCCGACACAGGGTCTTGACCAGCCCGGGTCGGCGGCGTTCTACCGGCGGATAGATGCCTTGCGCCAAAGCCTTGGAACCGGTGTCCTGATGGTCAGCCACGAGCTGCATGTCGTCATGGCCGCGTCGGACCGGGTGATCTGCCTGAACGGGCACGTTTGCTGTGCAGGCGCGCCGGCCCAGGTGGCCTCGGCCCCCGAATACCGCGCCTTGTTCGGCACAGGCACGCAAGGCGCGCTGGCGCTCTATCGGCACGAACACGACCACAGCCACCATCATCACGGCCAAGACCACGACCACCCGCATGAGCATGTTTGACGATTTCTTCGTGCGGGCCACGCTGGCTGGGATTGGCGTGGCGCTGGCCGCCGCGCCGCTTGGGTGTTTCGTGGTGTGGCGCCGCATGGCCTATTTCGGCGATGCCACAGCATACGCATCCTTGCTGGGCGTTGCTCTGGCGCTGGCCACCGACGTGCCGGTGTTCATAGGCGCCATCATTGCAGCCATAGCCATGGCCGCGACAGTGGCACTGTTGTCCGAAAGGCGCGTGCCCGGCGATACGCTGTTGGGGGTCTTGGCCCATGGCGCGCTGGCCCTCGGGCTGATGGCCGCGTCACTGGTTCCCGGCGTGCGGGTCGACCTGTCATCCTACCTTTTTGGCGACATTCTGGCGGTGGGGTTGACCGACCTGCTGGTGATATGGAGCGGCGCCGCGCTGACGCTAGCGTTGCTCACCTGGCGCTGGTCGCGGCTGTTGACCGTAACGCTGAGCCCCGATCTTGCGCAGGCTGACGGACTGTCGCCTCCGCGCGAAAGCCTTGGGATGATCCTGGCGCTCGCTTGCCTGGTGGCAGTTGCGATCAAGGTGGTCGGTGTCCTGCTGATTGTTGCGCTGTTGCTGATCCCGGCGGCGGCTGCGCGCCCTTTTTCGCGCACGCCCGAACATATGGCTGTTCTGGCCGCCGTGATCGCGGTTGCCTCGGCGGTGGTGGGGCTGCGACTTTCGTTGGTGCTCGATACCCCTCCGGGTCCTTCGATCGTTTGCGTGTCGGGCGCGGCCTTTCTGATCGGGCGGATGATCCGGCGCGCTTGACGGGCGGGCCCGGACCGGATCACCTTGCCGTATGGCTACTGACTCCAACCGCGCTCCGGTGCTGATCGCCGGCGGCGGGATCGCCGGTCTGACCCTTGCTCTTACCCTGCACCAGATCGGCGTGCCCTGCCGCGTGTTCGAAGCCGCGTCCGATATGCGCCCCCTTGGCGTAGGGATCAACCTGCAACCCAATGCCGTGCGCGCCTTGTCCGAGCTGGGGATCAGCACCTCTGACTTGAACTCCGTCGGCCTGCCTGTCCGCGAATGGGCGCTGGTTGGCCTGAACGGGCGCGACATCCATGCCGAGCCGCGCGGGCGCGAAGCCGGGTATCACTGGCCGCAGTTTGCCGTGCACCGTGGTGACTTTCACATGCTGCTGTACCGCACTGCGCTTAAGCGTCTCGGGGCGGATGCAGTGACCCTCGGGGCGCGGGCGTCGGGGTATGACATTGGGCAGTCCAGCGTTACGCTGCACTTTGAGAATGGCGCTCATAGTTGCACCGGCGCGCTGCTTGTCGGAGCCGATGGCATTCATTCAGCCGTCCGCGCGCAGATGCATCCCGCGCAGCCGCCGATCCACTGGGGCGGAGCCGTGCTGTGGCGTGGCACAACGCGCGCGCGGCCCCTGCGCACGGGCGCCTCCTTCGTGGGGCTCGGCACGCACGCGCAACGCATGGTGATTTATCCAATCTCGGCGCCGGACGCCGCCGGAATGGCGCGGATCAATTGGATCGCCGAAGTCACACAAGCCAGCCGGGGCACGTGGCCGGGGCGCAGCTGGTTTCGCGAAGTGGACACCAACGTGCCCGCCAGTCAGTTCGATGCGTTTCGCTATCCCTGGCTGGACGTGCCCGCGATGATCCTCGGATCGGACGCAGCCTTTGAAAACCCGATGATCGACCGGGACCCGGCGCCGTTCTGGACCCAGGGCCCCGTCACGCTGATGGGCGACGCGGCCCATGCGATGTACCCCACGGGGTCCAACGGTGCCAGCCAGGCGATCATCGATGCCCGCGAAATCGGGGCGCAGATCCTGACCCATGGCGTGACACCTGCTGCACTGGCCGCCTACAACGCGGCGCTCTGCGCTCCGGTTTCCAACCTAGTATTGCGCAATCGCGGTGCCGGTCCGTTTGGCCTTTTGAACGAAATCGACAGCCGCTGCGGCGGCGTGTTCGAAGACATCGACACCGTGATGCCCGCGCAGGAGCGCGCTGCATTTCTGGCCGGGTATCGCAAGGCCGCAGGTTTTGATCGGGATGCCCTGAACGCCGCCCCGCCCCGCATCCCGGCCGGTGCGCGCCTGGCCTAGCCCAGCACAGCGATCTCGGGCGCTTTGCGTTTCAGGATGCGGCAAATCTCTTCCGCCAGATCAAGGTACTCTTCTTCTCGCGATGTGCCGGGTCGCCAGACCATGCCGGCCGTGCTACTGGGTGCGATCCCGCGAAACGGCACAGCTGCCACGATGTCCTGGGGGATCACTTCGGTTTTGACATACAGCGCGGGCATCACCGCAAGGCCCAGCCCCATGGCCACCATGTGCCGCAACGTGCCCAAGGACGTTGCCTCGAAATCCCGCGACACCCGTGCGCCGTATTGCTCGCACAGCCTTGTGACCTGCTGATAAAGACGGTGCCCCGGCTCGTGAACCAGCACGGTTTCGTCTTTCAAAAGTTCCGGTGTGATCTCCCGCAGGCCCGCCAGTCGATGCTCGCGCGGGGCCACGGCGATCAGCGGCTCGCGGAACAGCGACCGCGTTTCAAAGTCGGACCGTGACACCGGCAGCGGGAAAAACAACAGATCCAGCGTGCCGGCATCCAGCGCCTCGAGCAGTTCGCTGGGAAGCCCTTCGCGAACCGACAATTTGAGCTGCGGATAGCGCGCGTGCAGATCCGGCACGATCAAGGGCAGCAGATACGCGCCCAGTGATTGCACCACCCCCACCCGGATCGTGCCGCGCAACCTGCCCCTGTGCAATTCGGCCAATGCGCGAATCTCCTCGACCTCGCGCAGGATCGTGGCCGCGTGGGCCGCAACCGCCTCTCCAAGCGGAGTGATGACCACCCGCGCACGGCTCCGTTCGACCAGATCAGCCCCAAGCCGCGCCTCCAGTTCCTTGATCTGAGCGCTCAGCGTGGGCTGTGTGACATGACACATCTCTGCAGCGCGGCGAAAATGCTGCTCTTGCACGAGAGCAGACAGATAGCGAAGCTGTTGAAGTGTCGGCAAATTTTCACCTGATAGACTGAAGCTATCAAAACATGTAGATTTTTCGATTGGGACAATCAAGCGCGCGCCCCATCTGTCAGGGCAACAGGGGCCGTGCCGTCATGAAACGCTTTCGCAACATTCTGGTCATCGCAGACGAGGCCAGCGCATCTGATGCGCTGTTCGCCCGCGCTAAGTGGCTTGCATCCGCCAATGGGGCGCGTCTGACCCTTCTGGATGTGGTCGAATCCGAAGCCGGCGCCCTGACGCGACTGATATCACTTGCCCGGCCCCGTGCAGGCTCGGCGGCCGCGGCATTGGAAGAACAGGTTCTCGCGATCCGCCGCGACCGGCTCGAGACGCTGGCGGTGCCGCTGCGGGCGGACGGGCTTGATGTTGCGACTGTCGTCGCGCAGGGCGCAGGGTTCATCATGGCCATCCGGCATGTGCTGACCCACCAGATTGATCTGGTCCTGAAAGGCGCGCGACGCGAGCCGGAAACCCGCACACTGCATGGCGCAGACCTGCACCTTTTGCGCAAATGCCCCTGCCCCGTCTGGGTATTGGCGTCCTCTGCCGAACCATCCGCACGGCGTGTGTTGGCAGCCGTTGATCCCGGCGAAGGGCGCACTGACCAGATTGCCCTTGGCCGCGATATCCTGTCGCTTGCCACGGCTTTGGCCGAACATGACGGGGCCCAGCTGGACGTGGTCCACGCCTGGCACGTCCATGAAGAGGCCACCTTGCGGCACGAAGGCATGACAATGAGCGATGCGGATGTCTCGGCCCTGCTGGACACGTCGCGCCGTCAAAGCGAACTAGCACTGGATGCGATGATCGGGACGCTTCAGGCAGACCGGATGCGGGTCCTGCATGTCAAAGGCAACCCTGCCGACGTTGTCACCGAACATGCCGCCGCCGAACGGACGGACACACTTGTGATGAGCACGGTGATGCGCACCGGCCTGCCCGGGTTTCTGATCGGCGACACCGCGGAAACCATCCTGAGCCGCGTCGGCTGTTCGATACTGGCCGTGAAGCCCAAAGGATTTATATCCCCCGTGACGACGGAAGGAGACATGCCATGAACGCTGCCGCCACCACGCCTCGCGGCAACGGAATCGTGGGCCTCTTGCCCGTTGCGCTGGCGCTTGTGCTGTTTGGGTGGTTCTGCGGCTTTGTTCCGCAGGTGTCCGGCGGCGAGACCGTGCGCTACGCGTGGGACTGGGTGCCATCACTGGGCGTGTCACTCTCATTCGTTGTGGATGGCCTCAGCCTGACCTTTGCACTGCTGGTCAGCGGGATTGGCGCGCTGGTGTTCCTGTATTCGAACACGTATCTCGCCGGGCATCCCCAGTTTGCGCGCTTTGCGCTGTTTCTGACGTTGTTCATGCTGTCGATGCTGGGGCTTGTTCTGGCTGACAACCTGATCGGTCTGTTCGTCTTTTGGGAGCTGACGACGATCACCT
>JAHDCH010000313.1 GCA_020629995.1 Pseudaestuariivita sp.
CATCACCGATCTTGGGATGCCGATCTTCCTCTTCCTTGCCAGTGCCGCCCAGCGTCACCGAGTGCAGCATCGACACGTTGTCGCCGACCACCGCTGTCTCCCCGATGACGATCGAATGGGCGTGGTCAATCATGATCCCCTTGCCAATCGTCGCCGCCGGATGGATATCGACGCCAAATTCTTCTGATCCGCGCATCTGCACGAAATAGGCCAGGTCCTTGCGGCCTTCGCGCCAAAGCCAATTGGCAAGCCGATGCGCCTGCAGTGCCTGGAAGCCCTTGAAGAACAGCATCGGTTGCAAAAACCGGTGGCAGGCCGGGTCGCGTTCGAGCGTCGCCATCATGTCGGCGCGCGCCGCCTCGCCCAGCCCGGGATCCGACGAATAGGCCTCGTCGCAGATCTCTCGCAACAGCTGATCGGGCATCTCGCTGGAACTCAGCTTCAGCGCCGACCTGAAGGCCAGCGCCTTTTCAAGGCTGGAATGGTGCAGAATGCTGGAATGCACCAGGCCGCCCAACAGCGGCTCGGCCACAACGGCATCCCGTGCTTCTTCTGTGATGCGCTGCCAAACGGGATCCACCGCGGCGAGGTTCGACCGGGTCTTTGCCATGACCATGCTCCTTCATGCGTGCCCCAGCATATATGGGCGCAAGGCCCGCGCACAAAGTCTTTTCTGTCATGCACTTGGTCACAAACGTGAATACTGGCCGGATCACGCGCGCAGGCGCCACCGGTGCAGCCGCGCGTAGACAAGCGCCGCACAAGTCGCAAACAGCCTGTCGCCGTGATGCGGCTCTGCCGCCATCCGTCGTGCCTGCGCCGCGCCAGACAAGGTTCCCGGTCCCAGCCTCGGATGCGCTCGGCGCATCTTTTTGCGGTACCTGTCAGCCATGTGCGCCTCCGAGATCAGCGCATCACATACCGCGGCCCGCAGAACCGGCGACACGGGCATCAAAGCCCGTGCCGCATGGATAAGGTCAATCAGCCCAACCGGGCGCATCACGCCACCAAGGGCAAACGTGCCGCCGGACCCAGCCCGTAGATGGCCGAGACCTGCGCCACTTCCAGTCGCGCAGCGGCCGATGCACCATCAGCAACCTGATCCGCGGCAGAGTACGTCCATCCAGGCGACGTGACCTCCTCTTCGCGGACCAGGGTCTCGCCATCAAAGACGCGCACGACATACCGCTCGCTTTCTTCGCCAAGCGGCACTTCGGGCACGTCCCAGCCATCTCCGGCAATACGTGTGCGTCTGATCCAGCTGAACGTCAGACCACCGGCGCTTTGTTCGCATCGCAAATGGGCCGGTGCATACGGGCGCAAGCCATTGCCATCGAAAGCTTCCTGCCGCTCGACATAGGTCGGATCATCAATCGCGCGCCGGGCCGGGCCGATACGGAAATATTGCGTCACGCGCCGCTGGTTCAGCGCAAGCGCAAGCTGTTGGGGCGTGCCATCCAGCAGCACAACAGTGCTGCCCGCTGGCCAGACAGCCGGGGCAATGCCGTCGCTCCCGGCCTGGCCGCGCAAACGATGCGACAGGTCAAAAACACCCGCCTCGACGGGCGCGGCATCCCGGAACTGCAAAAGCTCCCACATGCCGGACGACCCGTCGCCAATGGCCATCAGGTTGCCTCCGCTCAGCAAAGCCTCGTCAGAAATGCTCTGCACTTCGCCTGACGTAAGCCGCACGCGCACCGGCGCTCCGCGATCCACAAGACCCACCCGCCCTCGTTCAAGCGGCGTTTCCGTGACGCCCACAACGGCGGGCGCGGTCACGATCTCGGCCAGATCGTAGTCCGCATCGGTTGCCGACTGATACACGGCAACAGTGCCTGGCCAGGGCAGCGACGTGACCGCCAGATGCGGCGCATGTGGCACTTCGTCACCGCTGATCAGAGGCAGGTCCAGAAACACCGGCAGAACGGGCACCGCGGGCACAAATGCACTCAGCGCCGGCGCGTCACCTTCGATCTCGGACGGCGTGTAAACCGTGGGCTCGATCCTGACCGCTTCAACCTGCTGGCCAAGGCCCAGCTCGACACGGTCGACCCTGTACAGGGTGGCCTCGGCCAGGCCTTCAATGGTGACCACATCGCCGGCCTTCACATCCAACCGCGACGGCGGCAGGCGAAGCCGCACCGCATCTCGCGCAACGCGCGCTTCGGCCAACCAACGTTCGGCCACCTGCCGCCCTTCGGACCGGGTCAGCACAAGGGGAAACTCGCTTTCGGACACCGCATGCGTGCGGTCCTCTGCCAAAACGGCCTCTTCCGCAGCGACAACATAGTCGCCCTCGGCTTCAAAGAACCTGACACGCACGCGGCCCATCAATTCGACGTCTGAGGCGCGTGTGGCCTCAAGCACCGCGCCATCGCCCTCGGCTTCTGCCAGATCAGCTTTGGGCACGGCCTCCGCCGGTTGCCCATCGCGCATCAGGAAAAAAAGCGTCCCGTCACGCTCGACCGCATCAAACCCGTAGCGCAGCATCAAAGGCTGCAAAGCCGCCCTTGCATCCGTCACATCCGGCACCGAATAGCCGCGCACGACCCCCCTCAGATCGCTGACATCGATTTCGGCCAGACCTGCATCCTCGCAAATCTCTCGAACCACATCCTGCAGCGCGCGATACGATGCCCGCCCGGTGATCCAGTGGCCGCGCGCGTAATTCGCGCCATCGCTCCACAGGTCTTCGTTGGACGGGAACCAAGGGAAAGGCCGCGCATCCCAGGCCCAGACATACGCATGCTCCATGTCGATCATGGGCCCGTCATACAGCTCGGATGTGGGGTTGTTCTCGGGATCGGACCAATAGGTCAGCATCGCACGTAGATACTGCGCCTGAATGTAATCGTCCCGCGCCCCGGTCGAAAAATACGGCAAACTCGATTCCGATGATTTGGGGTCTAGGAACTTGTTGGGTTGGTTCGTGCCCTTATCGACGGCAGCACAGCCGTATTCGGTGAACCAAATGGGTTTCGACCTCGGTTCCCAATCGGTTGGGAATTGCGCGCGCGTGCCGCCAACACGGTCGTGGTGCGCGGTCGACCACCAGCTGCGGATGTCCTTGTAGCGAAAGACCCACGGCTCACCATAAGCGCCATCCTCGATGGGCGCGCGCAGCTGCGCATCGCGCTCCTGCGCACTGGGATAATACCACTCGTACCCTTCTCCGCCTTCGATATTGGCGCGCAGATAGTCGACATTCGAAATGTCGCCCCAGCCGGCATCCAGGTGATCCTCGCCATCGCGCCAGTCGCTCAGCGGCATGTAATTGTCGATCCCGATGAAATCGATCTCGTCGTCCGACC
>JAHDCH010000314.1 GCA_020629995.1 Pseudaestuariivita sp.
TGGCCCCGTTCACACCCGCCTCGCACCTCTGCGCGATTGCGGCGCAGGTGAACGCTCTTGGGCCGGACCTGATCCTGCATGCGGGCGACTTCATCGCGCCGCGCCGTCCGTTCTGGCATGCGGCGCCTCCAGCCGAAGCTGTGCGCCCCTTTGCGGCTCTGTCCGCGCGCTTGGGCGTGTTTGCGGTGCTGGGCAATCACGATTGGCGGGACGATCCCGCGCGCGGCGCTCCGGTGCCCCAGGTGGCCACGGCCCTGAGCGAGGCGGGCCTGACCCTTCTGCAGAACGAGGCCCGCGTGATCCGGCATGGGCAGGGCGCCTTCGTGCTCGCGGGAACCGACTCCTTTCAGGGCGAAGGCTCGCCCCGTCGCCCCATGCGGCGCGATGATCTTTATCGCGCGTTGTCTGCTGCGCCCGCAGGCCGCCCCCGGCTGCTGCTCGCGCATGAACCGGACATGATCGCCGTGTCTGCCGGGCAGGTCGCTTTGCAGATGTCGGGGCATACGCACCGGGGTCAGCTGGACCTGTTCGGCTGGCGGCCTCTTGCTCCGTCCCGGTTGCCATCGCGGCAGGTGTATGGGCACAGCCGGATCGGCGGCACGCATATGATCGTCACTTCGGGGATCGGCACCAGCGGCTTGCCCTTGCGCATCTGCGCGCCACCTGAGATCACGCTGATCACCATCCACCCACAGGCGGACCTCTCTCTATGACCCACCCGATCTATGCCATCGGCGACATCCACGGCCAGATCGACATGCTCGAAGCCGCCCTCGCGCGGATCGAGGCGGACGGCGGCCCGGACGCGCGCGTTGTCTTTCTTGGCGATCTGTGTGACCGGGGCCCCGACAGCCGTGCTGTGATCGAACGGGTGCGCGCCGGGATCGAGGATCAGGGCCGCAACTGGGCCTGTGTGCTGGGCAACCATGACCTGATGCTGCGCACCTATGTCGAAACGGGCGAAAACGGCCCTGCGCGCCTGCATGCCAAGGACCTGACGTGGATGCATGCCCGGCTGGGCGGGCGGGTGACGCTTGGCTCGTATGGCGTGGCCGACGAGACGCCCGATGCCGATCTTCTGGCCGCCGCGCGCGCGGTTGTTCCGGCGGCGCACCTGCGCTTTATCGCCGAACGTCCCTTGTACCTGGCCGAAGGGGCCTGCCTCTTTGTGCATGCGGGCATCCGGCCCGGTGTGGCTCTGGCCGATCAGGTCGAGGATGATCTGGTCTGGATCCGTGAAGGCTGGCTGGATGCGCCGGTGCAGGGCCTGCCCTGGCTGGTTGTGCATGGCCATACGGTTGTCGACACGGCCGAGCATCATGGCTACCGCGTCAACCTCGACACCGGGGCAGGCTATGGCAAACCCCTGACCGTGGGCGTGTTCGAAGGGCGTGAAGCCTGGACGCTGACAGCCAAAGGGCGTGCGCGCCTGCTGCCCGCGCCATGATCCGCCGCGCGACACATTCGGATGTGGACGCTCTGGCGGCTCTGCATGTCGCGGTCTGGCGGGCGACGTACCGCGATGTGGCTCCTCCGGCCGCTCTCTCTCAGCTGGATGAAGAGCGCCGCTCTGCCGGATGGCGCGCCTTTCTGGACCAGCCAGAGCCTGCCGCTGCTTTCGTGACCGACGGGGTTGATGGGCTGACGGGGCTGGTTGCCGTGGGGCAGGGGACGCAAAGCGCCCTGTCCGGGCTGGGCGAGGTCAAGCACCTCTATGTTTCTTCCTCAGCGCGCGGCACGGGCCTCGGCAGGCTCTTGTTGCAGCATGGCGCGCGGCATCTCGTGCGCCATGGGGCCTCTCGGGTCGGCCTTGCCGTGGTGGTTCAGAACTCTGCTGCGCGTGCGTTTTATGCCCGGCTCGGCGGGGCCGAAACGGTGCGGTTTTCCGACGCCGGGCCGCTTTGGCCGTCAGACAACCTGTGCGTGGTGTGGGAAGGTGATGCGCTCGATGCCCTGCTGACCTGAGCGGGACGGTGGGTGGCCAGCACCCACCCTACGGCAGTGGTGTAGGATGGGTGCTTGTCACCCATCCCCCGTGGCAATGGGCAGGGTGACGAACTGGCCCCATTCGGTCCATGATCCGTCATACAGCGCGTGGTCCTCGTGGCCGAGCCGCGACAGGGCCAGCGACAGCACCGCTGCGGTGACGCCGGACCCGCACGAGGTGATGATCTTGCGCTCCAGATCCACGCCCGCCGCCTCGAACGCCGCCTTCAGCTCGGCTGCACCCTTCAGCGTGCCATCCGCGTTCAGCAGGCTCTTGTAAAAGACGTTCCTTGCGCCCGGAATATGCCCCGCGCGCAGGCCTTCCCTCGGCTCCTCGACCTCTCCCCGGAACCGCTCGGGCGCCCTTGCATCCACGATCTGCGGGTCGCCCAGCTTGGAGGCTGCGGACACCTGCGTCACGTCGCGCACCATCTGGTTCTGGAACCGCACGACGATGTGCCGGTCCCGGATCACCGGCGGCATGTCCTCGGTCTCTCGCCCCTCGGCCTGCCACTTGGGCAGGCCCCCGTCCAGCACCGCGATGTCGTTGTGCCCCATCAGCCGGAACAGCCACCAGACCCTTGCTGCGCTGAACAGCCCGTGCGTGTCGTACACCACGATCTGGTGCCCGTCGCCCACGCCCAATGCGCGCATCCGGCTCATGAACTTTTCCACCGGCGGCACCATGTGCGGCAGGTCGCTTCGGTGATCGCTCACATCGTCAATGTCGAAAAAGCGCGCTCCGGGGATGTGGGCGGCTTCGTATTCGGCCCGGGCGTCGCGCCCTTCGCCTGGCATGAACCACGTCGCGTCCAGCACCCTCAGATCGGGGTCCTTCAGATGCGCCGCCAGCCAGTCGGTCGATACAAGTGTCCTGGGATCGTCAGCCATGTGCCACCTCCGCTTGTGCCTTCAGGTACAGGCGCTTCGGGCGCAGGGCAAGAGCAGGGCGCGCCCCCATCCGGGGCGCGCCGCCGTATTCGCTTACTTGTTCAGCATGCCGCGCACTGCGCTGACCGCTGCCAGCACCACGCCGCCGCCGACGCCGCCACCGGCGACCTGGCCGACGATCGAGCCGATGTCGAGGCCAGCCGCCTCGCCCGCTGCGCCTTCCAGGCCCGGTGCGCCCAGCATGCCCAGCAACGAGCCGCCAAGGCCGCCGCCCACGATGCCCGAGATCGAGTTGATCAGCGTGCCCTGGTTGATCTTGCTGATGAGGCCGCCCGCGACGTTGCCGCCAACCGCACCCGAAATGAGGCCAATGATGAGTTCCATTAGGTCTTCCCTTCCAAACGGGGGCGATGTGTTGTGATCCGCGCCCCTC
>JAHDCH010000315.1 GCA_020629995.1 Pseudaestuariivita sp.
AGCGGCCAGCGCAGGGATTTGAACACACGGGGGTTCGAGACGGGTCGGGTCATCCAGGCTCCCAGATCGGCGGGCACCGCCGTTACGGCATCATAGCCAGTCTGGGATGGTATCTCGATTTATCATCTCGTCAAAGGTGGGACGTGGGCGGATCACCGCGTATTGATCGCCCTTCACCAGAACCTCGGGGATCAGCGGGCGCGAGTTGTATTCCGACGACATGACCGCGCCATAGGCACCGGCGGACCGAAAGGCGACCAGATCGCCAGCCGCCAGAGGGGCCATGTGCCGCCCCTTGGCAAAGGTGTCGCCGCTTTCGCAGACCGGGCCGACGATGTCGTAGGGCACCGCTTCGGTGCCCGGTGCTGCCTCGATCACCGGAACAATGTCGTGATGCGCCTCGTACATGGCCGGGCGGATCAGATCGTTCATCGCCGCGTCCAGGATCAGAAACTGGCGGTCTTCGCCCTGTTTGACGTAGATCACCTGTGTCACCAGCAGGCCCGCGTTGCCCGCGATCAGGCGGCCCGGTTCGATCTCGATCTCGCAGCCCAGATGGCCCACGGTGCGGTCTATCAGCGCGCCATAGTCAGCCGGAAGCGGCGGCGCCTCGTTGGACCGGGCATAGGGGATGCCAAGACCTCCGCCCAGGTCCAGCCGCGTGATCTCGTGCCCGTCGGCGCGCAGCTGTTCGGTCAGTTCGGCCACCTTTTGGTAGGCCAGCTCGAACGGCGCCAGGTCGGTCAGTTGCGAGCCGATGTGCACGTCGATCCCGATCACCTTGATCCCCGGCAGCCCAGCCGCCATGGCATAGACCTCTCGGGCGCGGCTGATCGGGATGCCGAACTTGTTTTCAGATTTGCCAGTGGCGATCTTGGCGTGGGTCTTGGCATCCACGTCCGGGTTCACGCGGATGGTGATCGGCGCGGTGACGCCCATCTGGCTGGCCACACGGCTCAGCACCTGCATCTCGGGCTCGGATTCCACGTTGAACTGGCGGATGCCGCCGCCCAGCGCCAGAGCGATTTCATCCGCCGTCTTGCCCACGCCGGAAAAGACGATGCGGTCACCCGGAACGCCCGCCGCCTTGGCACGCGCGTATTCGCCGCCCGACACCACGTCCATGCCTGCGCCTTCGGCGGCCAGCGTTTTCAGGATCGCCTGGTTCGAGGCGGCCTTCATCGCATAGCACACCAGATGCGGCATGCCCGACAGTGCTTCGTCAAACAGCCGGAAATGCCGGACAAGCGTCGCGGTCGAATAGACATAGAACGGCGTGCCGACGCTGGCCGCGATGTCGGCCAACGGCACGTCTTCGGCGCACAGCATCCCGTTTCGGTACAGAAAATGGTCCATGCCTGGCGCTTTAGGACGCCGCCGCGCCATGCGCAACATCCAACCGCCGCCCCGCTGCGGAACGAGGCGGCGCGCGGCAGGTTACTGTACGTTGATGTGAAAGATCGACCACACCCAGTTGTCGTCGGGCATGTCCGCCAATTCGGCCCGCTCGGCGCGCGGGAACACGATCTGTGTCGGGCCGTAGTCGCCAATCGCAAACGGCGTGCCATTGCGGCTGAGCGCGACAACCGCGCCCATGGCGACCAGCTCGTCCAGATCCGCCTCTACGGCATAGCCATCCAGCGCCTGAACGGTCACCGTCTTGCCCGTCGCGCCGGCGGCCTTCAGCACGTCAGCCAAAAGCGGCCCCTGAAAGGAATGCACGTCTCCGCCTTTGGGAAAGTCGGCCTGAACGGTGTGCAACTCCAGCCCCATGAGCTTGTCAAAATCAAACTGAGCGGCCGCGTCGAATTCGACCTCCTGGTAGCCAAAGAATTTGTCATCGGCCTCGCTGTAGGCCTGGCGCGTCGGCGCGGCAAGATTGCCGGTCACGGTCAGGATGATGGGCCCCGTCGGGTTGGCCTCTTGTGCCGTCAGGCCAAGAGGAAAGGCACATGCCGCCACCACGGCTCCGGTCGTCAAAAATCGTCTGGTCAGCGTGAACATACGTCACCTCCGGAATTTGAAAGGAATCGTCTTAAAATTGTATCGCGGCGTTAACGGCCTATTAACTCACCAGAAATGGTGAGGGACCAAGGCCGCAAGCGCACAACTAAGGGGCGAAATGCCGCATCAAGCCAAAGAGCGATTGGCCTTTGGGATCGAAGCCGTCTGCTGCCAGGGGTGAGCAAGCAACTCCGGGCGACCGGTGGGTGAGCGAAGCCATGTGCGCTGACACGACGCGAAGGTATGACATTCGCCGTCACTCGATCTGGCTCGATGCGACAGGTGCAACCCTAGCATGTGCGGGGAGCTTTGACATTCCCCAGAAATAGCGAAGGCTCTGGTTCAAACAGGCCGGGTGCGCAGGAAAAGGTACAGCGGCAGGCCGCAACTGACCCCGATGCAAAAGGTTGCGGGAATCGCGATCAGGCCGATCCAGTTGCGCCGCGCGGCGACCTCGGCAAGGATCCACACGGTCAGCGTCACAGCAGCGATGGTCAGGTCCCAGACCAGCCCGGATGCGGCGGCGTTGACATGCCAGGCGTCAACCATCGCCATCAGGTTCCAGCCGTTTTCCTGAAACCAGCTGACGAAATAGTACATCGGATGGATCGCACCCCAGACAGCCAGCGCCAGGTACAGCATGCGCAGCGGGGTCATCGCGACACCTCGATGCGGACCGGGCCGCGGGTGATCCCGACGCTCAGCCCCGTGCTCACTCCGCTCGAGCTGACGCTTGCGCTGACCTTGCCCGTGGGGGTGATCGGCTCACCATCGGCGCCGCATGCGGCCACGGCAACGACCGCGATCCAGACCAGATGTTTCATCCCAAAATCTCCTGCCAGCGGGCGACCTGTTCGCGCACGCGCACAGGTGAGGTTCCGCCATAGCTGGTGCGGGAGGCCACCGAATTGCGCACGCCGAGCACGTCGTACACGCCCGAGTGTATCCCGGAATGCACCTCTGTCATCTCCTCCAGCGTCAGATCAGGCAAATCCTTGCCGCCTGCTTCGGCCCGCGCGACCAAAGTGCCGGTCACATGGTGCGCCTCGCGGAAGGGCAGGCCCAGCTCCCGCACCAGCCAGTCGGCCAAATCGGTCGCGGTGCTGAACCCGGTCGCCGCGGCAGCCTCAAGCACCTGCTGATTGGCGGTCAGATCGCGCACCATCCCGTCCATCGCGGCCAGCGCCAGCATCAGGTTGTCGGCGGCGTCAAAGACGGGCTCTTTGTCTTCCTGCATGTCCTTGGAATAGGTCAGCGGCAGGCCCTTCATCACC
>JAHDCH010000316.1 GCA_020629995.1 Pseudaestuariivita sp.
GCCAGCCCGATGCCCTGCGACGACCCGGTGATCAGGGCCCGGCGGCCGGAGAGGGTGAAAAGGTCAGGCATGGGTGTCTCCGGTCTGGCTGATGTGCGCGACCGTAGAGTGCAGGCCCGGGCAGGTCAAAGCGGAAGGCTCTCCCCGCGCGGGCCAATGATGCGACCCGCTCTCCCAAATCTGGGCCACGGCCCGGCGGGGAGGTCCCTGCGCCGAAGTCATCACACGACGCAGGGAACCGGCAAAGACGGCCCGCTTTTCAGGGGGAATGCGGGCCGTCCTTGGGGCGTGCTGGATCCGAAAGGATTATTTCGGGACCAGCACCGTATCCACCACGTGGATCACGCCGTTCGACTGGTTCACGTCGGCGATGGTGACCTTCCCGGCATTGCCGGATTCGTCGAAGATATAGACGTTGCCGCCCACCACCTTGGCCGACAGGGCGTCGCCCGAGACGGCGTTGAAATGGTAGAACCCGTCGGCCGAGGATTTTGCGGCGGCGATGATGTCGGCGGCGGACCAGTCACCGGCCACGACGTGGGCGGTCAGCACCTTTTGCAGCATCGCCTTGTTCTCGGGCTTCAGCAGGGTTTCGACGGTGCCGGCGGGCAGCGCTTCGAACGCGGCATTGACAGGGGCAAAGACGGTGAACGGGCCTTCGCTTTGCAGCGTTTCGACCAGACCCGCGGCCTGCACTGCGGCAACCAGCGTCGTGTGATCGGCCGAGTTGACGGCGTTTTCGACGATGTTCTTGTCTTCGAACATCGGGGCGCCGCCCACATTGGGGTTGGCGGCATAAGCTGCGGTGGCCATCAGGGCAGCGGCAGCGGCAATCTTGAATTTGAACATGGGATACTCCTCACAACTCCGCGCCGGTTTGGCGTGGATCTGCCCCTAGCCACGCAAGGACAGGCGGGGGAGTTTCGCGATGCTGCCGGTCAGCCGATCACAGAGTCGTGAGGGCCCATCCCGCAGCACAAAAGAAAACGGGCGCCGCGATCTGCGACGCCCGTTCCCTTGATTGGATCGCCAGCTCAGGCTGTGGTTGCTTCCAGCAGACCCTCTGCCTCGGCTTGCTCCCAGATGTCGGCAAAGACCTTTTTGGCCTTGCCGCGGTGCTTGACGCCCATGGCGGCTTCGAGGTTGTCGAGCTTGCCTTCGCCTTCGACGACAACCAGACCGACCATGCCGACCGACGTGTGCGGCGTGCATTTGTAGCCGTAGAAGCCGGGTTTATCGAAGGTGACCTCGATATCGTTCGAGATCTTGCCTTTCCAGGCTTCGACGCCCTCGGGGATCATGCCCTCGATCGATTCGCTGTTGTGGCCGCGGTCGACCGATTTGAACAGCACGGTGTCGCCTGCCTGCACCTGCAGGATGTTCGGCACGAAAACCATGCGCTGCTTGCTGTCTTCGGGATGCTTGTTCAGCATCTGCACTTCCATCGGGCTGTGCCCGTCCGCGCGCAGCAGCGTCGGTGTGAAAACGATAAGGCTCGAAGCGGCGGCAACAAAGCCGCGGCGGGTAAGGTCGTTGGCCATCGGACTCCCTCATATTTCAATGTCCAGCCGGGAATGTATGTCCCATTTGGCAATTGGCAACAAAAGTTCGCGTGATCTTGCCGATCAGGCGAGATGGCTGCGCAGCATCCAGGCGAATTTTTCGTGTTCCTGGCCGCGTGCGATGCACAGGTCTTCGGTCAGGTTATCGCCGTGGTTTCCGGCCAGTTCGGCGGCGTCGGCCAGGGTTGCGGCCAGCGTTTCCTGCGCCTTGCACAGGGTGGCGATCATGTCGGTGTCCTTGGTCACGTCGCCGGGTTCGGCAATCGTGGACCGCTCCAGCGCGCCCGCCAGCGATCCTTGCGCGCGCGCGTCCAGGGCGCGAATCCGCTCGGCCAGATCGTCTTGCGCGGCAAAGTGATCTTCGTAGACCTCCTGAAACAGCGCATGGAGCGAACCAAAGGACATGCCGGTCACGTTCCAGTGGAAGTTCTGCGCCATCATCGTGGTCACCACCGTTTCGGCGACGGCCTGGTTCAGGGCTTGCGCGATTTCGGCGCGCGGGTCGTTGTTCAGCGTCAGGGCTGTCACGGTCATCTTGCGTCTCCTTGTGTTTGACACATAACGGCCGGGGTCCAGCGCTGGTTCCCTTGCGCCCCATTGCGCCCGACGCGCGCTTGGGCAGAATGCCCCCATGACCAAGCCTGTTGTTCTTCAGATCGGGCCTTATCCGCCGGTGGATCAGGACCCGCTTGATGCGGCATTCGAGATGCTGCGCCTGCACGAGGCCGATGATCCGGCAGCGTTCGTCGCCCGGCATGGCCCACGGGTCCGCGCCATTGCCAGCCGCGGGGCGCTGAAGGTGCCCGCCACGCTGATCCAGGCCTGCCCTCGGCTGGAGCTGATCGCGGTCTACGGAGTGGGCTTTGACGGTGTCGATATGGAGGCCGCCCGCGCCCGCGGGATCGCGGTGACCAACACGCCCGATGTGCTGACCGAAGATGTCGCCGACTGGGCGATGGCTCTGGTTCTGGGGCTGTGGCGCGGGCTGCCTTCGGCGGCAGAATGGCTGCGCGCAGGGCGCTGGGCCAAAGACGGGCCGCACCCCTTGGGCCGCCGCGTGCATGGCGCGCGGGTGGGGTTGCTGGGGCTGGGCCGCATCGGGCGCGCGATTGCCACGCGCTGTGCCGCGTTCGGGATGCCGATTGCCTATTGCGACCCCTATGTGTCAGACGCGGCGTTTGCGCGCCATGCCACGCCACAGGCTTTGGCTGCGGCGTCGGATATCCTGTTTGTCACGCTCGCCGCGTCGCCCGAAACACGTCATGTTGTTGATGCGCCGGTGCTTGGGGCATTGGGGCCGGAGGGGATGCTGGTGAATATCTCGCGCGCCTCCAACGTCGACGAAGACGCGCTGATCGCCGCGCTGTCCGGCGGAGCCCTGGGCTGGGCCGCGCTGGATGTGTTTGAAGGCGAGCCGCAGCTGGATTCGCGGTTCCTGGACTTGCCGAACGTGCTGCTGACGCCCCACCACGCGTCTGCCACGCACCAGACCCGGGCCGACATGGGCGCCCTGATGCGTGCCAATCTGACGGCTCATTTCTCGGGGCAGCCTCTGATAACACCTGTTTAGTGTAAAATTGAGACCGATGCTCTCAATTTTGCGCTTTTGACGGTGAAACCATCTTTTCATCCTGCGCGGATCACGGCAAAGATCGCGGTTATGGACCTCGATCTCAAGTATCCCGCCCTGTCTGACCTGCGCCGCCGCGCCAAGC
>JAHDCH010000015.1 GCA_020629995.1 Pseudaestuariivita sp.
CTTGCGCAAAGACGAGCATTTCGCGGAACTGGGCATCGCCCGCATTGGACGCGGTAACAGATGCATCGCCCCGAGTCTGATCGACAACCAGAACATAGCCGGGGTCCGGCGGTGCCAAAGAGACGTCGAACGCATTGTATTTGCTTAAGGAAAGCTCGGACAGGCGCGCGATACCATCCCGTGCGCGCGACAAAAGCGCGGTGTCGTCCAGCGGATGCGAGGCGAGCAGCCTTTCCAGAGCCGAGGGCCCGGCAGGGTCGAAGTGCAGCCCGTCAGGGTCGATCAAAAGCCCCAGAGGTGGGCTGCCGCCCGCCCGACCCGGATGGACGGACCGCAAAAAAGCGTCCTCGACATGCAACAGCGGCGTGCCACGCTTTTCGGCCACGTGGCGGCCCCGGTGGGCCGTGGGCGAATTGCCCCAGACCGCCACCAGATCATCCGGTCCGGGCAGGCCCGCGCGCACCGGATACCCGGCCAGAGCCATGATCCGGCGGATGCGTCTTTGCGTGAAAAAACCGCCGTTGAATGCAAAGACCCGCCGCGATTGGGCGGCGGGTCCGGTGGGGTGGGATGAACTCACGCGTCAGCCTCCGGTGCCGGTGCCTCCGGTCAGCGTGGTGATCGACGAAGCGGTCGTGCCAACAGCGCCCAGCGTGCCGGTCACGGCCGAGATCACCTTGGAGAATTGCGAGAACGGCGCTTCGGTCACGTACACCGTGTCGCCATCGCGGATCAGGAAATCACGCGCCAGGAACAAGCCATTGGGCTTGGTCAGGTCCAGCACATAGATCATGCGCTGCGCGCCTTGCAGGTCATTGCGGCCCAGCACCTGGTTCGAGATTTCCTGCGCTTCGTTGCGAAACACGAACACCCCGGTGGGGTCTGCCGCGGCGGGGAGAAGGCCGCCGACCTGTGCAATGGCTTCGACCGCCGAAAGCGTCTGCGTCTCGAAGGGAACGCGCGCCTGAGTGCCGGTGGTGCCCAGCGTGGTAAAGGCGCGGGTGTCTTCTTCGACAAGGATGCGGTCACCACCGCGCAGGGCGATGTCGAAATGCGGATGTTCGTACAGGTCCTGGAACCAGACCTTTTCGCGGTGTTTGCCGCGGATCACCGTGACTTGGGCGATTTCAGGCTCGATGATGATGCCGCCCGCGCGGGCCAGCATGGCCGACAAGGTGCGCGTGGGCCGTTCGATCGCATAGACGCCCTGACCGCCGATACCGCCAACCAGCGACACGGTCGATCCGTCGCCCGCCACGCGGCGCACCTGCACCTGCGGATCGGGGGTCTGGTCTTCGAGCTTGCGGGTGATGATGCGGCGCACGGCCTCGGGCGTATTGCCTGCCGCCTTGATCCGGCCTGCGTAGGGCACAAAGATAAAGCCCGACCCGTCAACCTGCACCTCTTCGAGGATGGTCGAGTTCGCCGCCTCGCCAGCCAGAAGGCCGTCATCGACGTTTTCCCAGATGGTCAGGCCCAGCGTGTCGCCGGCGCGGATCGTGTCCGAGCCGAGCTGGCCTGCCTTTTTGAACTTTTCGGAAAAGCCCAAGGCGGGGGTGACGGCGGTGGCGCGGGTCACGCGGTCGTTGACCGACACGACAAAGGCATCGCCTTCGCGCTGGACCGAGCCTGCAAAGATTTCACGCTTGTTGGGTCCCGAGCGCGGGAGGCCACAAGATGCGACGACGGCGATAGCCGTCAACAGCGCGATTGAACGCGCCAGACGAGTGGGTCTGGAAGTCACTGCAAGGTCTCCTCGACCTGATGTTCTGCCTCAAGTTTTTCTTTCAACCTGCCTGAATCCTGCAAAAAAATCCAGTGTTGGCACGGCAACAATACCGGTGTGGACCCCAGACTGTTGCCGGAGTGTCGCGTTTGCGCGTCAGGGCACTAGGGGTTGTGGTTGGCGGCGCGCTATCAGCAATCCCTGTCGTCCCAAAGGACGCCGGAACGGGGCAAGGATGCGCCCGTTGACGTAAGGTCGGGCTGGACAGGGGCGCGTTTGGCCACAAGGCTCGATGCGAAATACGGGGGTCACATGTCCACAGCGCCAACTTTTCCCAGCACCAACCTGATCTACCGGCGTGCCGATCTGGTTGTGCATCTGGTTGGTCTGGCGCTGATCCTCGGGGCCGGGGGCGCGCTGGTGTTCAGGTCGGTGCACATGCTGGGCGCGGGGCTGATCGCGGCGGTGGTGATCTATGTGGCTTGTGCTCTGGCTTCGAACCTGGCCTCGACCGCGTATCATTTTGCGCCCTGGCACGCGCGCCGGCAGATGCTGCGCAGGCTGGACCATGCGGCGATCTACCTGAGCATTACGGGCACATTTACCCCGTTCTTCGTGGTGGCCGGCACGCCATGGACCATTGGCCTGCTTGTCCTGTGCTGGGCTTTGACGGTGGCGGCGGTCTGGAACAAGCTGCGCAATCCGGCGGTCAAGTCGCGCTGGTCGACGGCGTCTTACCTGGGTCTTGGCGCGCTGGGTCTGTGCGCCCTGCCGCAGATGGGAGACGTCCCCATCGGATCGCTCTGGCTGATCCTGGCTGGGGCGGCGGCCTATGTCATCGGCACCGGGTTTTACGTGAGGAAATCGATGCCGTTTCGGTATGCGATCTGGCATGCATTCGTGGATGTGGGGGCGATCTGCATGTTCCTTGGCATCTGGCTGGCGCTTTTTCCCGGCGCCTGACGGCGACGCTCAGTTCACCAGGCGAAGTTGCTGGCGCGGTGCGGCAGTGCCGGATTTGAGCGCGTCATACGGGTCTTCGCCTGCCAGCATCATGTCCACGACCTGCCGGAGCAACTGACGCCGCCCGCGCGCAGAGTAGAACCCGCCAGGCAGTTGCGACGTTTCCAGCAAGTAGCGGCGGTAATCCTTGTAGGCGCGGTTGTCCGGCCGCGAGGGCTGGGCAAAGAAATCGCCAAGGCTCTGGGTCGAGACAAACTCGGGCTTGGAATAGACCGCGCTGCCAAAGACCTTGAGAGGGATGCCGCGCCACAGAACCTGCTGGCCAGCGGTTGAATTCACGGTGACCGCGGTGCGCGCATCGTTCAGCAAGGCAGCCAGTTTGCCGCCACGCACATAATGTACTCGGTCGCGGATGCCGAATTTGCGCGCCAGTTGGCGAACTGACCGGCGCACTGGCACACGCCCGTCCTCGAGCGGGTGGGCCTTGATCACCAGATGGTGGTGCCCCGGCGCATCCTTGGCAAAGCCTTCGATCACCAGTTCCAGAAAATCGGTCATGGTGACAAAGGGTGAATGCATCTGGAACGAGCTGTCATGTTCCAGTTGCAGCAGCGTCAGGTGATAGGGAAAACCGCCCGTGCGGATACGCAGCGTCGAAATCCAGCGGTCGATGGCCAGCAAAGGCATCAGCAACAGCCGTTGAAGGTACAGCTGGAATTCCTTGGCAACCGGGATGGCGCGGTGGGTGCGCAGATTGCGATAGGCACCGTTCCGGAACAGCACGAAAAAGTGGTAGAGCGCGCCGTAGAACACATGCTGGCGCATGTCGCCCCAATGAGCAGGCGGCAAGGGCGCTTCCATATCGGACAGGGCCAAAGCCTGCTGCATGTCGTCCACCGACATGTCCATCAGGCGCGAATTGCCGTTGGATCCACCACGCTCATAGGTCACCCAATACGGGCGCATGTAGCCTTCTTCAAAGACGTGGACGCGCAGGCCCAGCTCTTCGGCGATTTCGACGGCCCGGGCATGGACAGGCCGTGTGTCGCCATACAAGACGATGTCGGTCACGCCCTTGTCGGCCACAAGGGCGCGAAACGCCGCCGGCCAGTCAGCCAGTTTGCCGGTGTAGGGAATATAGCTGGAGGGGTGGAACCAAAAGGCACGGTCGCCCGCGTTGAACCCCACACGCCAGACCGTAGGCCCCGCCTTGCGCAGCATCTTTCCCAGGCGGTGAAAGAACGGCCCGTGAGGTCCCTGAAGGAACAGAAAAACCTGATTGTCCGTGGCGTTGCCCATGGCGCAGCGTTACCCCATAAGGTGTTGACCAAATGTTTAGCCGCGGAGAAGGGCGAAATTAAGGCGCCGTTTGCCAAGATTTCCCCGTACCGCGCGGAAAAGAGCGAGGAAGTGCCAGATGTTCACCGGGATCGTCACTGACATTGGCGTGGTGCGGCAGGCCGAGATGCGCGGCGATCTGCGCGCGCGGATCGAAACGGGCTATGACACCGCAACGATCGACATCGGAGCCTCGATCGCCTGCGACGGCGTGTGCCTGACCGTCGTCGATCTGGGCCCGGATTGGTTTGACGTCGACATTTCGGCGGAAACGGTCGCAAAGACCAACATCGGCCACAACGCGTGGGAGGCCGGGCGCAGGCTGAACCTTGAACGCGCGCTCAAGGTGGGGGACGAACTGGGCGGGCATATCGTGTCGGGGCATGTCGACGGCGTCGCGCCGATTGTCGAGATGCGGGACGAGGGCGACAGCACCCGCGTTGTGCTTGAAGCGCCCGAAGCGCTGGCCAGGTTCATCGCGCCCAAAGGGTCGGTCGCGCTGAACGGCACATCGCTGACGGTGAACGAGGTCGATGGCCGCAGGTTCGGGATCAACTTTATCCCGCACACCAAGGCCGTAACCACATGGGGCGACGCCAAGGCGGGCGATCAGGTGAACCTCGAGATCGACACGCTGGCGCGCTATGTCGCCCGGCTGGCCGAAGCGGGCTAGAGCGGCAACGCCATCTGAGCGCGGTCGATCCGGGCAAGGATCTTGGGGATCTTGTCCTTGAACTTGAAAAAGCCGGCCGTGGCAAAGGGCCAGGCATGGCTGTCGTAGTCGCGGCGCAGCTGCACGAGGGTGATGCCATGGCCCTGCAGATTACGGTCGGCGGCCGCAAGCACCGAAGCCGTGGGCCCCACTGGGGCGTAGGCTGTCACAACCTGCTGCAAGCCTGACTCAACGGCCCATTCGGTCAACTCATCCGCGGTGACAACCGGCGACACAGCGGGCGTTCCGGGCCAGCGCGCGACGGCATCGTCCAGTGCCGCGGTGCGGAACGCTGGCACATGTGGTGCCATGTGCAGGATCGCGGTGGTTGTTTCCGGCTCGAGCCGCGCGTGCGCGTCCGGGTCGGGAACGGCCTGCCAGACATGCGCGGGCGCGCAATCTTCCTGTGTCAGAAGGACGCCGGTTCGCAGATTGGGTGCCACACCCTGCGCCACGGGCAAGGTGCCGCATGGAGGATTTTCGAACCCGTCCAGAGGTGCGGCAAAGGCTGCAAGCTGGCCCGACGGGTCGAACCTGCCGCCGGTGTATTTGCGGATATTGTCGGGGCGGGCGAGATAGGTCTTGCCGACGGTCTGCATCCCGCCCACCCAGCGCCAGCCCAGCGTGTTGGACGCAGGATCCCCATCCAGCAAGTGCCGCAGGAAGAAATCCGCGCCCAGCTCCCACGGCAGGCGCAGGGTATAGATCCAGATCGAGGCAAACCACATGCGCGCGTGATTGTGCAGGTATCCCGTCTCGGCCAACTCCCGCGCCCAATGGTCGAAACAGGCGATGCCGGTGTCGCCCTTGCAGGCGGCTTCCCATTCGGCGCGCAGGCCAGACGAGGTTTGTACGCGGTTCCAGGCATGGCGCAGGTCGGCCTCGTAGCTGGTCCAGACCGAAGGGCGCAGTTCCAGCCAGCCTTTCCAGTAGGTGCGCCAGACGACTTCCTGGACAAATTTCTGAACGGTGCTTGGTGCATAGCGTTCGGTGACGGCGGCCAGCACCTCTTCTTCGGAAATCAGGCGGTGACGCAGGTAGGGCGACAGGCCCGACACATGCGGATGGCCCGGCAGATCAAAGTTGCGCTGGGATGCATAGACCCCGGCGAGAGGCAGAAAGCGGTCAAGCCGGGCGAGGCCGGCGGCACGTGTGGGCTCGAAGGTCATTGGGAGGGTGTAGGATTGCGGGCAGGCGCTTCAATGGTTCGTTAACGCTTTTCGGTGATCCAGCGGGGCGCGGAAGCATGTCTTGGCTGCAGCCTCCCTTGAAGGTCGGCTGGCGCAGGACTAAGACTCTCCGGCAAGGCGCAGACGCGCGCCCCGAGGCATTGAAACGAGGCAGGCAAGATGCGCGACCCGATTGACACCTACATGAATACGCTTGTGCCCATGGTGGTTGAGCAGACCAGCCGCGGCGAACGCGCCTATGACATCTTTTCGCGCCTGCTGAAGGAGCGCATCGTGTTCCTGTCGGGCCCGGTGCACGACGGCATGTCGCAGCTGATGGTGGCGCAGCTGCTGCACCTTGAGGCGGAAAACCCCAGCAAAGAAATTTCGATGTACATCAACTCGCCCGGCGGCGTGGTGACCAGCGGGCTGTCGATCTACGACACGATGCAGTATATCAAACCCAAGATCGCGACGCTGGTGGTGGGGCAGGCGGCCTCGATGGGCTCGCTTCTGCTGGCGGCCGGTGAGCCGGGCATGCGCATGTCGCTGCCCAACAGCCGCGTGATGGTCCACCAGCCGTCGGGCGGATATCAGGGCACCGCAACCGACATCATGATCCACGCCGAAGAGACGCTGAAGCTCAAGCGCCGCCTGAACGAGATCTATGTCCGCCACACCGGTCAGACGCTCGAAAAGGTTGAAGCCGCGCTCGAGCGCGACTACTTCATGTCGCCCGAGGAGGCCAAGGACTTTGGCCTGATCGACGAGATTGTCGAAAGCCGTGGCAAGGGCGATGACGCAGAGGCCTGATGCGGCTTGCCGCGCGGCGGGTCCATTAACGGCATTTTGACGTTGTGGTGCGCAAGTCGAGCGCCTAAGCTGGCGACGACTTGGGATACGTTAACAAACAAGCGCAGGTCAGCGGGGCGACTGGCGGGCGGATAGGTGTAACATGGCGACGAATTCTGGCGGCGACAGCAAGAACACCCTCTATTGCAGCTTTTGCGGCAAATCTCAGCATGAGGTCCGCAAGCTGATTGCAGGGCCGACCGTGTTCATCTGCGATGAATGCGTCGAATTGTGCATGGACATCATCCGCGAGGAAACGAAGGCCGGTGGCCTCAAATCCTCCGAAGGCGTGCCGACGCCCAAGGAAATCTGCGAAGTTCTGGACGACTACGTGATCGGCCAGTCCGTGGCCAAGAGGGTCCTGTCGGTTGCCGTGCACAACCACTACAAGCGCCTGAACCATGCCCAGAAATCCGGCGACATCGAGCTGGCGAAGTCCAACATCCTGCTGATTGGCCCGACGGGCTGTGGCAAGACCCTGTTGGCCCAGACGCTGGCCCGGATCCTGGACGTGCCGTTCACCATGGCCGACGCCACCACGCTGACCGAAGCTGGCTATGTCGGTGAAGATGTCGAGAACATCATTCTCAAGCTGCTCCAGGCGTCCGAATACAACGTCGAACGCGCGCAGCGCGGCATCGTTTACATCGACGAAGTCGACAAGATCACGCGCAAGTCCGAAAACCCCTCGATCACCCGCGACGTGTCGGGCGAAGGTGTTCAGCAAGCGCTGCTCAAGCTCATGGAAGGCACCGTGGCCAGCGTGCCGCCGCAAGGTGGGCGCAAGCATCCGCAGCAGGAATTCCTGCAGGTGGACACAACCAATATCCTGTTCATCTGCGGTGGCGCCTTTGCTGGCCTCGACAAGATCATCAAGCAGCGTGGCAAAGGCTCGGCCATGGGCTTTGGAGCTGACGTGCGCGACGAAAGCGAAGCCGGGGTGGGCGAGACGTTCAAGGATCTCGAGCCCGAAGATCTGCTAAAGTTCGGCCTGATCCCCGAGTTTGTGGGCCGTCTGCCGGTTCTGGCTACGCTGGAGGATCTGGATCAGGACGCTCTCGTGACGATCCTGACCCAGCCAAAGAACGCGCTGGTCAAGCAATACCAACGCCTGTTCGAGTTGGAAGACACCGACCTGACCTTTACCGACGAAGCCTTGGGCGCGATTGCCAAGCGGGCGATCGAGCGCAAGACCGGCGCGCGCGGCCTGCGGTCGATCCTCGAAGATATCCTGCTGGACACGATGTTCGACCTGCCGGGAATGGACAGTGTGACCGAAGTGGTCGTGAACGAAGAAGCGGTCAATTCCGACGCTGCACCGCTCATGATCCACGCCGAAGGCAAGGAAACAGCAACCGCCGGCTAAGCCGCAAGATGGGTGACAAGCACCCATCCTACAGCGGGAACACAGCGGCATGATCAATGTGTAGGGTGGGTGCTCGTCACCCACCTTCTTTGCGAAAGACAACAGGGCAAGGGGCAGATGACGATCAAGCGCATTTCATCGGGCGGCGAATTTGAAGCCAAGGTCGGGTATTGCCGCGCCGTTGTTGCAGGCGGTTTTGTGCATGTGGCGGGCACGGTCGGTCAGGGTGACGACGTGGTGACCCAATGCGCGTCGGCGCTGGACACGATCCGCGCCGCTTTGGAAAAGGCGGGATCGGGCATGGACCGGGTCGTCCGCGTCACCTACATGCTGCCGGACCGCCACGAATTTACCCCGTGCTTTGACCTGCTCGCCGGCACGTTTGGCGACAATCCTCCGGCAGCGACGATGATCGAATGCGGGTTGATTGATCCCAAGTACCGGATCGAGATCGAGGTCACTGCCCTGGCCTGATGTGAACGGCGGGGACGGGCAGGTTATTCGGCCGCCCTCGCATCAGCGGATAACCCGTCCGCATAACACAGCTCGGGCGGCATCTGAGGCAGCGGTAGCATCGCAAAGTTGCTGCTGCCGTTATATTCCATCAGGATCCGGGTTTTTTCGCTCGCGTTGCGGCCCATGACAGCCTCGAGCACGGCAAACGCAAGATCGAGCCCGCAAGACACACCGCCCGAAGCGGCGATGACCGGGTGCGCGGAATGGTTCATGACAAAGCGCACGCCGTGACGCACCGTAGCCTGGCTGGCCGGTGGCAGCCCGGATCCCGCGCCAACAAGGGCGTCCAGGTCGGGCAGGAAGGCGTGATGTGTCGTCGCCTCGCGACCGCTGAACAGGCCCGCCTTGGCCGAAAAGAAAGCCCCCACGCACACGCTGGCGACCATCCCGGCCCGCCGCCCGACCGAAGCCAGCCAGGCCACGATGGCCTGGCATTCGGCATGCTGCGCCGTGTAGCGCGCGGCAGAGCCGGGTGGCGAGGTGGCCGGATCCGGCGGAATGCCAAGGATTGCGTTCACGATCGGAGGGCCGCCACCCGCAACAAAAACAATGTCCGACGGTCCCGGCACCACATCACCAAGCGCCGCATCGCACCCGACCCGAAAACCATGCAGGGCGGTCACCGTCTTGCCGCTGACCGAGATGATCTTCATCTCGAACGGGTCCAGCCCGGTGGCCACACGCGCCATGGAAAACACATCGAACGGACCTGAGAAATCGAGCACTTCCGCATCGTTGAAAACAACAAAATAAAGGGTCGGCATGGCAGCCTCGTAAAAAGTGAAATCGAAGACATCATTCAACCTATGCGATAAAATCGCAAGGACGTCGCGCGGATTGTTGCGCGCTGCGAGGGTGACAGCGCGCGCAGCTGCTTTGCCCTAGACTTGGCCAGCCCCATGCGCCATATCTCGGGCGTTGCGGATGGAGGCACCTGATGGGCATTCTGAACACTCTTTTGCGCGCCGTCACATGGTGGAACGGCTCGACGCTGGGCACCTCGCTGTATACGGCACGGCGCGGTGTGAAAGTGGGCGAAGATGCACAAGGCAACACCTTTTACGAGACGCGGGACGGCAAACGCCGCTGGGTGATGTACAATGGCGAGGCCGAGGCCAGCCGCATCGACCCCGATTGGCATGGCTGGCTGCATCACACGTTTCGCGAACCGCCGACCGACCGTCCTCTGGCGAAAAAGACCTGGGAAAAGCCGCATCAGGAGAACCTGACCGGCACCGCGATGGCCTACGCGCCGGCGGGGTCGATCCGCCGCGCGGATCCGGCGCCGCGCAGCGATTACGAGGCATGGGCGCCTGAATAATGTCAGGCTCGCGCACCGAGATTCTGGTCGGCGGCGTTGTGCTGGCCGCAGCAATCGGCTTTGTGGTCTACACGGCACAGGCCACGGGCGCAGGCGCGCGCGCTGGCGGCTATGAGCTGACCGCCTCGTTCCGCTCTCTGGAAGGGGTGGGGCCGGGGACGGACATCCGCCTTGCCGGCGTCAAGGTGGGCACAGTCAGCGACGTGACCCTGAATCAGGACACATACCGCGCCGACATGGTCATGGCGATCCGCGAGGGGATCAACATCCCCGACGACAGCGCGGTTCTGATCGCGTCCGAAGGGCTGCTGGGCGGGTCGTTCGTGGAAATTGACCCCGGCGGGTCGCCTTTCAACTTTGAACCCGGCGCCGAGATCGAGGACACCCAGGGTGCGGTGAGCCTTATCTCGCTGCTCTTGCGGTTCGTGACCGGGAGTGACAGCGAATGATCCGAGCTGCCTTGATCGCTGCCTTGCTTGCGGCGCCTGCCACGGCACAGGTTGCCACCTCCAACGGCACAGGCGCAATTTTGCGCGCGCTCGACAAGGTGTCGGGCCGGGTCAAGGACCTCAAGATCGACGTCGGCCAGGCAGAGCAGCTGGGCCGCATCCAGATCGCGCTGCGGGAATGCCGCTATCCACGTGGCAACCGGTCGGGCGATGCATTTGCATTTCTGACCGTGCGCGAAACCGGGACCGAAGAGGATGTGTTCTCGGGCTGGATGGTTGCATCATCACCGGCGCTGAACGCGATGGACCATTCGCGCTATGACGTCTGGGTGCTGCGCTGCACCACGCCCTGAGCGTCAGCCGGAGGCGGCGCAGTGATGTCCGGCCGCAATTCAAGAGCCGCGCGCAGGCGGCGTTTGTAGACCGCCCGCTCGATCTCGACCCCGCCAAGCGAAGCAAGGTGATCCGTCAGGAACTGCGTGTCACACAAGGTGAACCCGGCCCGCGCGAGCCGGTCCATCAGATAGGCCAGCGCGGTCTTTGATGCATTTGTACGGCGCGAGAACATGCTTTCGGCGCAAAACGCGCCACCCACAGCCACGCCGTACACGCCGCCCGTCAGCTTGCCGTCCTGCCAGACTTCGACCGAATGGGCGTGCCCCATCATGTGAAGCGCGGAATAGACGCTGCTGATCTCGTCGTTGATCCAGGTCTCTTCCCGGTCGGCGCATCCGGCGACAACCGCGTCAAACGCCGCGTTCAGCGTTACGTCAAAGCCGCCCCGTCGCAGGTGACGGGCCAGGCTGCGGGACATGTGAAAGCCGCCGATGGGCAGGATGCCGCGGCGGCGCGGGTCGACCCAGAATATCTCGTTTGATCCGCGCGTTTCGGCCATTGGAAACACACCCGACGCATAGGCATGCATCAGAAGATCGGGCGTCAAAGGGGGCGAGCGGTCGGACATCGCTGTCAGTTTACCGCAAGGCCAGCGGCGGTGCGAGGCCCCGGAAACGTGTCCGGGGCGCGCGGAATGTCAGGCGGTGTTCTGATCAAGCCAGTGTTCCAGCCAGTGGATGTTGTAATCCCCGGCGTGGATGTCCGCTTCTTCGAGCAGAGCGTGGAACAATGGGACGGTCGTGTCGATCCCGTCGATGATCAGCTCGCCCAGGGCGCGGTTCAGACGCGCCAGCGCTTCGGGACGGTCACGGCCATGCACGATCAGCTTGCCGATCAGGCTGTCGTAATATGGCGGGATCGAATATCCGTCATAGATCGCGGAATCCATCCGCACGCCAAGGCCCCCGGGCGCGTGGTACTGCGTGATCCGGCCCGGCGAGGGCGCGAAATTCGGCAGCTTTTCCGCGTTCAGGCGTACCTCGATGGCGTGGCCGTTGATCTGCAGATCGTCCTGGCTGAACGACAAGGGCAGACCAGATGCCACGCGGATCTGTTCGCGCACCAGATCAACGCCAAAGATCGCCTCGGTCACCGGGTGTTCGACCTGCAGGCGGGTGTTCATCTCGATGAAATAGAACTCGCCCTTTTCGTACAGGAACTCGATCGTGCCTGCGCCGGCATAGTTGATGTCGGCCACGGCCCTGGCGCAGATGGCACCGATCTCGGCGCGTTCTTGCGCGGAGATCGAAGGGCCGGGGGCTTCTTCGAACACTTTCTGGTGGCGGCGCTGGAGCGAGCAATCGCGCTCGCCCAGATGCACGGCGCCCCCTTGGCCATCCCCGAACACCTGGATCTCGATGTGGCGCGGGGTGGTGAGGTATTTCTCGACATAGACCTCGTCGTTGCCAAAGGCTGATTTGGCCTCGGACCGCGCAGTGGAAAAGGCGGTTTCCATGTCGGCGGCGTTCTGTGCCACCTTCATGCCGCGCCCGCCACCGCCGGCAGTGGCCTTGACGATGACCGGATAGCCGAACTCTTCGCCAATCGCCCGCGCAGCGGCCAGATCAGGCACGCCGCCGTCCGAGCCGGGCACGCAAGGCACGCCCAGCGCCTTCATCGTGTCCTTGGCGGTGATCTTGTCGCCCATGATGTTGATGTGGTCGGCGGTGGGGCCAATAAAAGTCAGCCCATGATCCTGCACGATCTGCACAAAGCGGGCGTTCTCGGACAAAAAGCCATACCCGGGATGGATCGCCTGCGCGCCGGTGATCTCGCAGGCCGAGATGATCGACGGCATATGCAGGTAGCTTTGCGTGCCGGACGGCGGGCCGATGCAGATCGCCTCGTCCGCCATGCGCACGTGCATGGCGTCGCTGTCGGCGGTGGAATGCACGGCGACCGAAGCAATGCCCATCTCGCGGCAGGCCCGGATGACGCGCAGCGCGATCTCGCCGCGGTTGGCGATCAGGATCTTGTCGAACATCTTATGCGATGACCATCAGGGGCGCGCCAAATTCGACCGGGGCGCCATCCTCGACAAGGATGCGCTGGACCGTGCCGGAATGGGGCGCGGGGATCTGGTTCATGGTCTTCATGGCTTCGACGATCAGGATCGTGTCGCCTTCGCTGACCTTGTCGCCCACCTTGACAAAGGCCGGAACGCCCGGTTCCGCCTGAAGATAGACGGTGCCCACCATCGGAGACGTGACAGCGCCCGGCAGCGCGGCGGGGTCGTCGGTTTCGGCAGGCGCAGCGGCGGCGGGGGCGGCCGGCGCTGGCGCGGCAGCACTCGGAACAGGCGCGGGGGCCGCGGCCACGGCCTGTACCACCTGCGCCCCACCACGCGAGACGCGCACGTTCAGGCTGTCATTCTCGCCGAATTCGCGTTTGACCTGGACTTCATTCAGATCATTGTCCCGCAGCACCTTTGCCAGCGCTTCGATGAAGGCGACATCGGCCTCCTGACGTTTCTGGGTCATTCTTTCCCTCGTGCCTGTGCGGCCCGGTCTGTGCGGGCATCACCGGCGCTTATACGGGAAGCCGAACGCAAGGGAAAGCCGCCTGCGTCCGGCGCAATGCACTATAGAACAAAGTCGGCGGCTGTGAGGCTGGGTGCGCCGTCCAGCCTGAGGTCGAAATCGGCGATCCCGTCACCATCGACATCGGCCTGCACGATCGTGAAGGCGCCGGCTGACGCCAAGCGCACTTCGCCCGCGGTGCCCGAGAAGGCAGTCGTTCCGATGAAGGTGAATGCATCGTTGGCCCCGCCCGGGATCGCGTCGATGGCCGACAGGTCGATCTGGTCGATACCGGGTTCAAAGTCGCGGATGATGTCGCGGGTCCCGGTCCCGGAGAAGCTTTCGTCCACGGTCGCGAAATAGAAGGTGTCGGCTTCGCCGTCGGGCACAAAGACGCCACCCGAAAAGGTGCCGCCGTTCATGATATCGCGCCCGCCGCCGCCCGAGATGAGATCTGCGCCCGTGCCGCCACGTACGACGTCATTTCCTGCGTAGCCGAACAGAGAGTCATTCCCGGTTCCGCCGTCCAGAGTATCAAGCCCCGTGCCACCGATGATGGTGTCGGCCCCGCCGCCACCCACGACAAGGTCATTGCCCCCGCTGGCAGACAAAGTGTCGTCGCCGCCCAGTCCAAATATGCGATCACTGCCCGAGGACGAGGTAATCAGATTGGCGCCAGTGGTCCCCGTCAGAACATCGTTGCCCGTACCGGTTGTGAGGTTTTCGATGTTGAGGATGACGTTGGTCCCCGAGGGGCCGGTGTTCTGGGCGGTGGTGGTGTTCAGATTGACCGTGATCGCCCCGTTATAATCGAGGAAATACAGAATATCCACGCCATCGCCTCCATCGACGAAATCGTCGCCGGGGCTTTCGAAGATAGCGTCATTTCCGTCGCCTGCGACAATGGAATCCTGGCTGAAACCGCCATCCAGCGTGTCGTTGAAATTGGTCCCGGTGATCGTATCGTTGCCGAAACCGCCATTCCCGGTAAAGCCGAGCTGCTGATCGCCGACCAGGGTAATGAGATCGCCGCCGCCGCCTCCGGTGACGAACACGCCGGTCAGAACGTCCGCGTGGTCCGAACCGATCAGGTTGTTGACGTTGACCAGAATGTCCCCTTCTGCATCGCCGCCCATGCCGATCCCGGTCTGGGTGTTCACGGTCACGCCCTGATCCGATCCTTCATACGAGGCCGTGGTCCAATTGGGTTCGAGACCCACAAGAATGTCTGCACCCGAGCCACCGAGAAAAGTGACGAAATTGAAAGGCGTATCGGCAGCAAGCACGTCATCACCGTCCCCGCCGGTCAGGACGCCGGATCCTGACAGCACGTCATCCCCGGCCCCGATCTCGTACCCGATCACATTGTCCAGACGAATTTCCGGTGACAGCCAGAACAACGCATCCCCAACCTGCGCCAAAGTGCCCAGCCGGTTGTCGCGCGATGCTCCCGCGGACGTGCCGACAATATCCACAATGTTCAATGCGCCAAGCGCCAGGGAGCTGTCGCTGATTTCGTAGGTGTAGATCGCGTCGCGCCCTTCGGGTTGCACCAGAAGATAGGGCTGTGCGCTGGACTCGAAGAGTGCAACCGAGCTGACCCCCGTCAGCGAAAGCTGCGAATTCTGAGCGGCCAGGCTGAGGGACAGGTTGAAATCAAGCTCGAGGGTGAACAATCCGTTGGTTTGGTCGGCGATGTAAAAGAACGACGATGATCCGACTTCGATCGCCGCGATGTCGACCATGTTTGTCGCGGCGGGCACCGAAAGGCTTTCGATGATGACCAGCGCGCCAGTGGCTTCGTTCACCGAATAGACCGAGACCGTGTTGTTGTCGGCATCAGCAATGACCATGCGGAACTCGGACGCGGTGCTGTAGGTGTGCATCGCCGTCACATTGCCGATCTCGGTTGAGGCAGAATCGTTGATATTGCTGACAAATGTCAGAATGCCGGAGGAATCGACGCTGTAGACCACCAGACCGTCATCGGTGTCGGAGGCGGCATAGATGTAGGTTGCTGTCGGGGTCTCAAGCACTTCGATCAGATCAACGCCCTGCAGGTTGGCGATCGGGGACAGCGCCTCGAGCGCGCTGTCGGTCAGGGTGGCATAGGGGCTGCTGTCGGTCAGGGCAAAGACCGAAAACCCGGAATCGTCCGAACCGGCCGCGACCAGAAACTGGTTGCCGCCCACTTCGAACGTGTCGAGCGATTGCACGTTCTGAAGCGCGGACACGCCGCTGTCGGACAGGGTTCCGACATTGGTCATGGTGCCGGACGCGTCCAGCGTATAGATTTCGACGGCGTCTTCTGTTGCGCTGCCTATGTAGACAAATGTCGTGCCATTGATCACTGTGCTGACGATTTGCGAGGCATTGTTCAACTGAGCCGCGATATCATCCGAAGCAACGGTGCCGAGAGTGTCAGCGGCGACGCCTTGGGAAGTAAACATTGTGCAAATCCTCTCCTGAAATCACTCTTCGCCTGGCAAAGATGGCGCGTTTTCCAATGTCATTTGCCCCGTCATACGGGGGGTGGGCAGGTGTCTGGTGCGCAAGGACCGAGGCCGTGAAAGCCGCGGTCGCCCGCAGTGGCGCGCCGAAAAACCGTTGGCGCGAAGTGATCAAAAACTTGGGCAAAAGGTTAACAGCGCAGGCTTGTGTCGTAAACCGTGCCGGCGCTTCTGCCCGGAGGCTGACCCTTACAGGATGAAATCACTGGCCGTCAGCGTCGGAGCGCCGTCGAGCCGAAGTTCGAAATCGGAAATGCCGTCTCCGTTGACGTCTGCCTGCACAAGCGTGGAGGCACCGGCAGACACAACCCGCAATTCGCCTTCGAGGCCTGAAAAGGCCGCGCTGCCGATAAAGATGAAGGCTTCGTTCGTGGCGTTGCTCAGCTCGTCCGCGTCGATGAGCGACAGATCGATGATGTCGGTGCCCGGTTCAAAGTCACGGATGATGTCGCGCTGGCCGCCCGGGGTGCTTTCGGCGATGTTGCCAAAGTGAAACGTGTCGGCATCGCCGTCAGCCACGAAAGAGCCGCCCGAAAACGTGCCGCCCACCAGAATGTCGCGCCCGGGCCCGCCATCGATCAGGTCAGCCCCCGTGCCGCCGATCAACTGGTCGTTGAGCGATCCGCCATCCAGCGTGTCGTCGCCGGGGCCGCCATTGAGGTTGTCGAGCCCAAAGCCACCAACCAAGAAGTCATTTCCGCCACCACCATTCAGCACGTCATTGCCAAGCTGGCCCAGCAGGGTGTCGTTGCCGCCAAGGCCGAACAGATTGTCAGAGCCCGACGCACCATCCAGCAAGTTGTCGGCGGTCGATCCGACAAAACGGTCGTTCCCGATGCCGCCCAGCACGCCTTCGATATTCAGCAGCGTATCGGTGCCGCCCGCACCGGTGTTTTGCGCCGTCGTGACGGCCAGCGACAGGTCCACCGTTCCGCCGGTGTCCGAGTACAGGATGTAATCATAGCCCGCGCCACCATCCAGCGTGTCGTTGCCCGGGCCGCCCACCAGAGTGTCATTGCCGTCGTTTCCAACCAGTGAATCCTGGCTGGCTCCGCCATCGAGGTAATCATTTGCGCTGTCACCGATCAGGGTGTCATTGCCCGTCTCTCCGTAAAAGATCGCTGGCAGGCCAGGAACGGCCATCAACAAGTCCGAAAGCGCGCCGCCTTCGGCCTCTTCGGCGGTGATGACGTCCACAAAATCCGACCCCACGACCGCTTCGATGCTGAAGAACGTGTCGCCCTCGGCATCGCCACCCAGCGCCAGCCCGAGGGCGAGGTTCACCGTCACGCCGCTGTCCGAGCCGCTGTAATCCGCAGTATCGGTGGAATCGCCGCCAAACAGCTGATCGGCGCCCGCCCCGCCATCGAACAGGTTGCTGCCGTTCAGGCCCAGCAACACGTCATTCCCGCCGCCTCCGATCAACGTGTCGCTGAACATGGTGCCGACCACGACATCGTCACCGCCGCCCACAAGATAAGAGCGGACCGCATCGGCGCTGAACCCTGCTGCCAGCAGGATCACTTGCCCATCCACGACCACGCTTGTGGACCCGTATACCGTTTCGCCAAAGATGCCTGTTGTTTCAAACGCGCCAACGGGCACCAATTGCCCCTGGTTGGGCGCGCCTGCCGGAGCGATCTGATACAGGCTGACGTCAGCGTCCGATTGTTCAAACGCCGCAATGTACTGGCTGTCGCCTGCCTGGAACAGATCGAGGCTGAAGGTGAACGTGGAGTTTGGGGCAGATGTGACCTGTTGAATATGTGTCAGGGACCCGCCATTAAACTGCGTCACGTTTACGCCGCCGATGCCATCTTGGCTGCTTGTGTAGATATAGGCGTTGCTGCCGACGACGGCGACCTGGATGTCATAGACCTCGGAATAGGTGTCGGTCCTGATCCCGCTGGTCACGGTGTCCACCGCCGACAACGCGCCGGTGCTGCTGTTCACGCTGAACACGGTCATGCCGTCGTCCGAGGACCCGGCGACCACAATGTAGTTGGTCCCCCCCAGTTCAAAGGCTTCGATGTCGTAGATGGCGTCAATGGCCAGCGCAGCCGTGTCCGGAACATCGTCTACATGGGTCAGCGCACCTGTTGCATCGACCGAAAAGATGGACAGGCCATTGTCAGTCTGCGCACCGGCGTAGATGAACGCGGTGCCGCCCACCTCGACAACCCCGATCCCCCAGACGTCGCTGAGGTTATAGTCGACGTTTTCGCTGTCAAAAACGGTGTCAGCCAGGGTCAGGTACGGCGCGGTGTCCGACAGGATATAGGTCGAAATCCCGTCCTCTTGCGAGCCGATGACCAGCATCTGCACCCCGCCGACAGTGAATGTTTTCACTTCGATCACAGAGTTCAACGCAGCCAAAGGGCCATCCAGAACCGACCCGACCGGCGTCAGCGTTCCGTCCGCGTCCAGGGTCGAAACCTGAATGGCGTTTTCGACATACGATGTGCTGTAGACAAAGGTCGTGCCGCCGATGACGGCGGTGTCGACCTCGAGAGGGCCCTCCAGAGTGGTGCCGCCACTTTCGATCAGCTCGTCAGCCAGTGAGAGGGAAACGCCAGAAACAACAGCCATGAAATCGCTCCGCAAAATCCTTGATAAAGAGGTCTTTGCAGAATTTCAGACGAGTCTATGCAATCTGGCAAGTATGGGAATCCGGTCTCGGCCCGGATGGCAGGGGCAAGGGGGCGGGCTGCAAGAGCCCGCCCCCTTGGGATGGTACGCGTCTAGCGGTTCATCCGGTTGTCGATCAGCTCGTCCACGACCGAAGGATCGGCCAGCGTCGAGGTGTCGCCAAGCGCGCCGTAATCATTTTCGGCGATCTTGCGCAGGATGCGGCGCATGATCTTGCCCGAGCGCGTCTTGGGCAGGCCGGGCGCCCATTGGATCAGGTCGGGCTTGGCGATGGGGCCGATCTCTTTGCGGACCCAGTTTGACAGCTCGGTGCGCAGCTCGTCCGTGTACTCCTGTCCGGCCATCAGGGTGACATAGGCATAGATGCCCTGTCCCTTGATGTCGTGCGGGTAGCCGACCACGGCGCTTTCGGCCACGGCGGGGTGGGCGACCAGGGCCGACTCCACCTCGGCGGTGCCCATGCGGTGGCCCGAGACATTGATCACGTCATCAACCCGGCCCGTGATCCACCAATCGCCGTCTTCGTCGCGTTTGCACCCGTCGCCGGCAAAGTAATAGCCTTTGTAATCGGCAAAGTAGGTCTTCATGAACCGCTCGTGATCGCCCCAGACAGTGCGCATCTGCGACGGCCAGCTGTCCTTGATGCACAAGACGCCTTCGGTCGGGTAATCGTGAATCTCTTCGCCCGATTGCGGTTCGAGCACGACAGGCTGGACGCCAAAGAAGGGCTTCATCGCCGATCCGGGTTTGGCCGCATGGGCGCCGGGCAGGGGGGTCATCATGTGCCCGCCGGTTTCGGTCTGCCACCAAGTATCGACAATGGGGCATTTCGATTTGCCGACAACCTCGTAGTACCATTCCCACGCCTCGGGGTTGATCGGCTCCCCGACGGTGCCGAGGATGCGCAGAGACGACAGATCACAGGCTTCGACGTAGGAATTGCCCTGACCCATCAGCGCGCGAAGGGCGGTGGGGGCGGTGTAGAACTGGTTGACCTTGTGCTTTTCGCAGACCTGCCAGAACCTGCTGGCGTCGGGGTAGGTGGGCACGCCTTCGAACATCACGGTGGTCGCGCCATTGGCCAGCGGGCCGTAGACGATATAGCTGTGGCCCGTGACCCAGCCCACGTCGGCGGTACACCAGAAGATGTCACCGTCCTTGTAGTCGAACGTGTATTGGTGCGTCATCGACGCGTACACGATGTAGCCTCCGGTGGTGTGCACGACGCCCTTGGGCGCGCCGGTTGAACCGGAGGTGTAGAGAATGAACAGCGGATCCTCGGCATTCATCTCTTCGGGCGGGCAATCGGCTGCAACCTTGGCTTCGGCCTCGTGCAGCCAGACATCGCGGCCCGCCACCATCGGGATGTCACCACCGGTGCGTTTGACCACGAGGATCTTTGCGTCGTGGGTGACGCTTTCAAAGGCCTTGTCGGCGTTGGTCTTGAGGGGCGTGTTGCGCCCGCCGCGCGGGGCCTCGTCCGCCGTGACCACCACCTTGGCTTCGGAGCCGTTCACGCGGGCCGCGAGCGCGTCGGGCGAGAAGCCGCCAAAGACGATCGAGTGGATCGCGC
>JAHDCH010000317.1 GCA_020629995.1 Pseudaestuariivita sp.
ACGAGCGGGCCGAAACCGCGGGCCGCATGGGCCTGTCGCTGTGCCCGGACGACGCCTGGGGCCTGCACGCGGTGGCGCATGTGCACGACATGACCGGCAACAGCCGCGCGGGCCTCGATTGGCTGACGGGGCGCGAGCATGCCTGGGCGCATTGCAACAACTTCCGCTACCACGTCTGGTGGCACAAGGCGCTGATGCACCTTGACCAGGGCGAGGTCGGCACGGTGCTGGCGCTGTACGACGCCGAGATCCGCAAGGACAAGACGGACGATTACCGCGACATCTCGAACGCCACCTCGCTTT
Source organism: Pseudaestuariivita sp. (assembly GCA_020629995.1). Taxonomy (GTDB): domain Bacteria; phylum Pseudomonadota; class Alphaproteobacteria; order Rhodobacterales; family Rhodobacteraceae; genus Pseudaestuariivita. Next base: position 304 of record JAHDCH010000317.1, read on the forward strand.
TGTCCCGGCTTGAGCTGGAAGGCGTCGACGTGGGCGACCGCTGGGAAGAGCTGGCCGAGTTTTCGGCCAACCGGACCGAGGATGGCTGCCTGATCTTTGCCGACCTGCACTACATGCTGGCGCTGGTCGGCGGCAAGCGGGACGAGGCGGTCAGCACCATGCTGAAGCGTCTGCACGCCGATGCGCGCGCCACCCACCCCACCGAAATCCAGGCCCGCATGGCCAAACCGGGCCTCAGCGCGGCAACCGGGCTTGAAGCCTTTGGCGAGGCGGATTACCGCACCGCGTTCCTGAACCTGGCGCAAGCGCGGCGGTCGATGCAATCGGCAGGCGGCAGCCACGCCCAGCGCGACGTGTTCGAAAGGTTGACGATTGATGCCGGCATCCGCGCGGGCTTTCTTGACGAGGCGCAGGACATCCTGCAGGACCGCACGCGCCGGCGCGCGGGCCGCGAAGACCGCTTTGCTGCCGTGCGCATGGACATGATCGCCCAGGCCCGCGGCCCCTGGGCCACCCCTGACCGCCTGCCTGCGGAGTAAGACGACTATGGCGAGCCTCGCCGACACCACCCTCACTGCCAGCGTCGCAACCCAAGTGACGCAAGCCAAGACCCGCGACATCCGCCTCGACTTCTTTCGCGGCATCGCGATGTTCATCATTCTTCTGGCGCACACGCCGGGCAATCTCTGGACGCGCTGGATCCCGGCGCGCTGGGGCTGGTCAGACGCAACCGAGATGTTTGTCTTTTGCTCGGGCATGGCCAGCGCCATCGCCTTTGGCAAATTGTTCCAAAGCCGCGGCCTTGGCTGGGGCACCTTGCGGATCAGCTACCGCATCTGGCAGGTGTACTGGGCGCATATCGGTCTGTTCATGGTCACTCTGGGCACGATGCTGGCGGTCAATGCCATGGGCTTTGACCTGCGCGATTACGTGGGCCAGCTGAACCTGTATCCGTTCCTCAATAATGCCGAAGGCAACGTGATCGGCCTGCTGACGCTGACCTATGTGCCCAATTACTTTGACATCCTGCCGATGTATCTTGTGATCCTGGCCATGATCCCCGTTGTGATGGGGCTGGCACGGATCAACCTGTGGCTGGTGGCTTTGTTCGTGGGCGGCGTTTGGCTGGCGGCCAATCTCGAGATCGCCGAGCTGTGGCAGGGAGGAGACATCACACCCCTGCAATTGCCCGCGCAATTGTGGTTCGCCGAAGGGCAGAACACGCGTCCTTGGTTCTTTAACCCGTTTGGCTGGCAGCTGTGCTTTTTCACCGGCTTTGCCCTGATGATCGGCTGGATCAAGACGCCTCCGGTCAACAGGGTTCTGATCGCCATTGCGGCGGCCTATGTGATCTGGTCGTTCTTTTTCTCGTCCGTGGGCTTGCGCAACTATGGCTGGCTGCCCGAGTGGTGGGACCCGATCCGCGACTGGCTGCGCGGGGCGCGGCGCGACATGTCGGTGCTGGCGCACAAGACCGACTTTGGCCTGTTCCGCTACCTGCACATGCTGGCGCTGGCCTATCTGGCCTGGGTTCTGGTCGGCCCCGGCGGGGCGCGTCTGAACGCCCACGTTCTGCAACCCGTCATGCGCCTGATCGTCAAGGTGGGGCAGCAGTCGCTGGCGGTGTTCGTCTTTTCGATGCTGCTGGCGCGGCTGCTGGGCGTGTGGCTCGATGAGACCTCGACGCTGGAAAACGGCCGGCTGGTGCGCGACCCGCTGATCAATGCGGGCGTCAACTTTGTGGGTTTTGCCATGATCATCGGCTGCGCCTATCTGGCCGCCTATTACAAATCGCAGCCCTGGAAGGTGCGCAGATGATCCGGCGCGAGGTTCTCAAGATGTTGGGCGCGCTGGCCATGGCCCCCGCCGCCGCAAGCGCCGCGCCGCGGTTCGTGAGCGAAGAGCCTTTCAGCGAGGCGAGCCTTGAGGACATGGCGCGCCAGATCGCCGCCAAGCCATATGCCACGCGCCCCATGGTTCCGCAGGCCTGGCAGGACATGAGCTATGACGACTACAAGTCGATATGGTTCAATACCGGCAAGGCCGTCTGGAAAGGCACCGACAGCCCCGTGCAGATGGACCTGTTTCATCCCGGCCTGTACTTCCCCTCGCCCGTCCGCGTGGCGGTCGTCGAAGACGGCACATCGCGCGAGCTGGCCTTCGACTGGGATCTGTTCGACAAATCCGACCGTGCACCCGATCTGCCGCTGGACGAGGTTGGCGGGTATTCGGGCCTGCGCCTGCGCACGCCGCTTAAACCAGGCGGGGGCCATCAGGAATACGCCGTGTTCCAGGGGGCCAGCTATTTCCGGGTGATCGGCGCGGGCGAAATCTATGGCCTTTCGGCACGCGGACTGGCCATCGACACCGCAGGCAAGATGGGCGAGGAGTTCCCCGATTTCACCCGCTTCTGGGTCGAGCGCCCTGCCCCGGATGCCGCGATCCACAAGGTGCATGCCCTGATGGAAAGCCCATCTGTTACCGGCCTTTATCATTTTGACCTGCGCCCGGGCGACGACACCATCGTCGATGTGCGGGCCCTGCTGTGGCCGCGCCGCGATCTTGATAATGTCGGTGTGGCACCGCTGACCTCGATGTTCTTCTTTGACGAGACGAACCGCGGCGGGTGGGACGATTTTCGCCCTGCCGTGCACGACAGTGACGGACTGACTGTGCTGAACGGCAACGGAGAGGCGATCTGGCGCCCGCTTGCCAACCCGCGCGAGCTTCAGGTCTCGAGCTTTGTGGACACCGACCCCCAAGGGTTCGGCCTGTCGCAACGCGCGCGCAGCTTTTCCGATTTCGCAGATCTCGAGGCGCTTTATCACAAACGCCCCTCGCTCTGGATCGAGCCCGGGTCAGGCTGGGGGCGCGGATCGGTCACGCTGGTCGAGATCCCGACCGACAAGGAAATCTACGACAACATTGTCGC
>JAHDCH010000318.1 GCA_020629995.1 Pseudaestuariivita sp.
ATCATCGTCTATGTGGGCGCGGTCGCGGTGCTGTTCCGTGGTGATGATGCTGGACGTCGACTTTGCCGAGCTGAAAGCCGAGATGACGAAATACCTGCCGCTCGCGCTGCTCATTGGTGTGGTGCTGCTGATGCAGCTGGTCATCGCCTTTGGCGCATGGGAGACGGCCCCGGAAGCGGGTGATCTGATTGCCAATGCCACGCCCGAGGGCGCGCATAACACGCAGGCGCTGGGGCTGATCCTGTATGACAAGTATTTCCTGCTGTTCCAGCTGTCGGGTCTGATCCTGCTGGTCGCCATGGTGGGCGCCATCGTGCTGACCCTGCGCCACCGCCAGGACGTCAAGCGCCAGGATGTGCTGGCCCAGATGTACCGTGACCCGGCCAAGGCCATGGAGCTGCGTGACGTCAAACCGGGGCAGGGGCTCTGAGCCTGTGCAAGGGCGTTTGGCACATATCCTTGGCGCGGCGCTGGCCACGCTGGGCCTGAGCGGCGGGGCGGCGATGGCCGCCTGCGCGCCGTTGCCGAACGCGATGAAGTACGACGCGAAGGTGCGGCAGGGCGCGACATGTGCCTTTGACCGCGCGGCCGAGAATGACCGCGGCGGCGTCTACAAGGGCGGCAAGGCGGTGGACATCGGCGGAGGGTTTGTCGGCCAGAAGCTGACCTTTGACCCCACCGGCTGTGACCGGATCGAGACGCTGGTTGTGCTGGATTGCACTGCGGGCCGGATGGCGGCCTTCAGCGGCACGACAAATCCGGTGTTCACCGGCGGCCCGATCCCGGTTGGCCCGGTCAACACCCGGGTCCGCAATCTGCAGCCTCCTTATGGCCCGGTCGCCCTGCGCGCGTCCATGGTGCTGGACGATCTGATCGCCAAGGCGCGCAGCTACAGCATTGGCGTAGGCCGCACGCCCGAAGGGCTTTTCGTGGGCAAGCGCGCGCGCAACCGGTTCGATGTTTTCTGCGGATGTGGCGTTTTCTATCCCGGCAGCCAAGGGGCAGCAGGGTGATGCGCGCGCTGGCATATGGCGCGGCGCTGGCCGCTGCGGCGCCTGCGGGCGCGCTGACGCTCGAGGCCTGCGAGCGCACGACGCACATCAGCCATGGCGGCGAGGACATGCACCGCGATCTGGGCGGTGGCCGCGTGATGTGGCGCAACTGGTGGAGCCAGGAAGGTACGTTCAGCGATTATGTGATCGCCGATTGCGCCCCGGGCCGCGCCCTGATCCTGCGCACCGCCGAAGAGCGGATGAACGACCGTCTGCCGTTCGACAAAACGCGCCGCGCGCTGACCCTGATCGACAAGCACGAAGCCGGCGCGCGCGTGTTCGCCACGCTCGAGCGGATGGCGGGCAGCCTTGAGGACACCGCCCGCGACGTCCGGATTCAGGACCTGGAGGCCGAGCCTTGCGCCTGCGCCGCCGCCTATCCGGATGCACGCGGCACCAAGACACCCTATGCGCACGGCTAGGGCAGAAGTGTAGGATGGGTGCTTGCACCCATCACCGCCCCCCAAGCGGGGCACAGATAACCGGGCGGCTCGGGCCGCCGATATGGGAACCAGACGGGGCAAGCCAGCCTCGGGAGGGAAGACGATGATAGGACTGGAACACTATCTGACGGTGGCCGGCACGCTGTTCGTGATCGGCATTTTCGGCCTGTTTCTGAACCGCAAGAACGTGATCATCCTGCTGATGTCGATCGAGCTGATGCTGCTGGCGGTCAACATCAACCTTGTCGCCTTTTCCTGGCATCTGGGTGATCTGACGGGGCAGGTGTTCACGCTGTTTGTCCTCACGGTCGCCGCCGCAGAGGCCGCGATCGGCCTTGCGATCCTTGTCTGTTTCTTCCGCAACCGTGGCACCATCGCGGTTGAAGACGTCAACGTGATGAAAGGCTGAAGATCATGGAGACGATCATCCTTTTCGCGCCCCTTGTTGGCTCGCTGCTTTGCGGGTTTGGCTGGCGCTTTATCGGGGAAACCGCGGCCTGCTGGATCGCCACGGGCTTTCTGTTCCTGGCCGCGATCCTGTCATGGATCGTGTTTCTGGGGCTCGGCACAGAGACCGAGCAGATCCAGATCATGCGCTGGATCGAGAGCGGCACGCTCAGCACAGATTGGGCGATCCGCCTTGACCGGCTGACCGCCACCATGCTGATCGTGGTGACGACCGTCTCGGCGCTCGTGCACCTTTATTCCTTTGGCTACATGGCCCACGACCCGCAGTTCGAAGGCGAGACGTACAAGCCGCGCTTTTTCGCGTACCTGAGCTTCTTCACCTTTGCGATGCTGATGCTGGTGACGTCGGACAACCTGGTTCAGATGTTCTTTGGCTGGGAAGGCGTGGGCGTCGCCTCGTATCTCTTGATCGGGTTCTACTACCGCAAGGAAAGCGCCAATGCCGCCGCCATCAAGGCGTTTGTGGTCAACCGGGTGGGCGATTTCGGCTTTGCCCTTGGCATCTTTGCCCTGTTCTACCTGACCGACAGCATCCGCTTTGACGACATCTTTGCCGCCGCGCCGACGCTGGCCGAGACGCAGCTGACCTTCCTGTGGACGGACTGGAACGCCGCCAACCTGATCGCCTTTTTGCTGTTTGTCGGAGCCATGGGCAAATCGGCACAGCTGATCCTGCACACATGGCTGCCCGACGCGATGGAAGGCCCGACCCCGGTGTCGGCGCTGATCCACGCGGCCACCATGGTGACGGCGGGGGTGTTCCTGGTCTGCCGGATGAGCCCGGTGATGGAATTCGCGCCCGAAGCGATGAGCTTTGTCGTGTTCCTGGGCGCGACCACGGCGTTCTTTGCGGCGACGGTGGGTCTGGTGCAGAACGACATCAAGCGCGTGATCGCCTATTCGACCTGTTCGCAGCTAGGCTATATGTTCGTGGCAGCGGGTGTGGGCGTTTACTCGGTCGCGATGTTCCACCTGTTCACGCACGCCTTCTTCAAGGCGATGCTGTTCCTTGGCGCAGGCTCGGTCATCCACGCGATGCACCACGAGCAGGACATGCGCAATTACGGCGGTCTGCGCAAAAAGATCCCCTATACCTTCTGGGCGATGATGATCGGCACGCTGGCCATCACCGGCGTCGGCATCCCGCTGACCGGCTGGATCGGCTTTGCCGGGTTCGCCTCCAAGGACGCGGTGATCGAGAGCGCCTATGCGGCCTCGCCCATGGGGTACGCCTTTATCATGCTGGTGATCGCGG
>JAHDCH010000319.1 GCA_020629995.1 Pseudaestuariivita sp.
AGGTGTCGGGTGCGTGCAGCATCGAGCCGCGCGGGCCCATGGCGATCACGGTCAGGGCGTTGGGCATGTCCTTGGCCGTCAGCGTGGTGCCTTCGAGCGGGTCGAGCGCGATATCGACGCCGGGGCCGTCGCCCGTGCCGACCTCTTCGCCGATGTAAAGCATCGGCGCCTCGTCGCGTTCGCCTTCGCCGATCACCACGACGCCCTTGATGTCGAGCCTGTTGAGCTGATCACGCATCGCGTTGACGGCGGCCTGGTCGGCGGCCTTTTCATCGCCGCGCCCGATCCAGTCAGCCGAGGCGATCGCGGCCTGTTCTGCCACCCGCGCAAGGCCCAGCGAGAGCATACGGTCGTTGAAATCGGTCTTGGCGGCCATGGGGCGTCCTTCCTTGGGTCTTGGCTCATCGCGCCTTGCGGCGCGCCTCGCTAGCGGTGTACCGGCGCAAAAGGTGCCAATCAAGCGCGCAGGGGTCGGGTCAGACCTGTTCGATGCGCAGGGCGACAGGTGTTCCGGCGACTTCGGCGAGGGCCGAGATCGCATCAAGAGCTGCCTCCAGCCCCGAAGGCGCGGCCTTGTGGGTGACGATCAGGACGGGCGCGGCGCCGGCGTCTTCGTGCCCGTACTGGCGCATGCGGTCGATCGAGACGCCGGCCTCGCCCAAAGCCGCCGCAACCTTGGCCAGGGCGCCGGGTTTGTCCTGCAACAGCAGCCGGATGTAGAACGGCGCGGGCGCGACCGAACGGGCAGGCTGGGCCGCCTGAAGGGACGTCGCAGGCACGCCAAATGTGGACAGACGCGTGCCGCGCGCAATGTCGAGAACGTCGGACATCACCGCGCTGGCGGTCGGACCTTCGCCCGCGCCCGCGCCGCGCAACACGATCTGGCCCACATGATCGCCTTCGATCACCACCATGTTCGTGCCGCCGGTCAGCTGGCCCAGAGGCGAAGTTGCCGGGACAAGGCAGGGGGTCATGCGCTGTTCCAGGCCACGGCCGGTCAGCTGGCAGACACCGAGCAGCTTGATCTTGTACCCCATATCGGCGGCGGCACGGATGTCATCGATTGACACTTTGCCGATGCCTTCCAGCTCGACCGCGTCAAAGGCGACGCGCGTGCCGTAGGCGATCGACGCCAGAAGGGCGAGCTTGTGGCCTGCGTCGATCCCGCCGACGTCGAGATTGGGATCGGCTTCGAGGTAGCCCAGGCCATCGGCCTCGGCAAACGCCTCGTCATAGGTCAGGCCAGCGTCTTCCATCCGGGTGAGGATGTAGTTGCAGGTGCCGTTCATCACGCCAATCACGCGGGTCACGTCATTGCCGGCCAGCCCTTCGGTCAGCGCCTTGATGACGGGGATGCCGCCTGCAACCGCCGCTTCGAACCGCAATACGGCCCCGGCGGCTTCGGCGGCTTCGGCCAGCGCCTGTCCGTGGTGGGCCAGAAGCGCCTTGTTGGCGGTGACGACATCCTTGCCCGCAGCGATGGCGGCTTCGGTCGCGGCTTTGGCAGGGCCATCCTCGCCGCCCATCAGTTCGACGAACACGTCGACGTCGTCGCGCTGGGCCAGCGCGACGGGGTCGTCTTCCCATGCATAGCCGTCAAGGGGTATGCCGCGGTCCTTGGACCGCGACCGGGCGCAGATCGCGCTGACGGTGATGGCGCGTCCGGTGCGGGCTTCGAGCGTTGCTGCTTTCTGGCGCAGAATGCGCATGACGCCCACGCCGACGGTGCCAAGTCCCGCAATCCCAAGTCGAAGCGGCGTGGTCATGGGCATATCCTTCTGGCTGGTCCTGGCTGGGCTTGCGCGCGGGTCTAGCCCGAAGGGCCGGGGCGCGCAATGGGCGCGGGCCGTGCAGTGCGTGGTCGCCCGGCGCAGGCCCCGGGCCTAGCGCGGAACGCCGCGCGCCATGCGCCGCTTGGTGGCCGCATCGACCACCGGCCCGGCAAGGCGTCCTGCCCGGGCGCGCAGACGTGCAACGCGGTCCTTGATCTGTCCTTCGATCGCGGGGCTGACACGCCGTTCCGGCGAGGTCAGCAGCTGGTCGAGCGGCTGCAACCGGGGGAAATCCTGATCGTAGACTGCAGGATCCACGGCCGCGTCAAGCTCGGGGAACTGCGTGCAGGCCGCAAGGCCGAGGCCCGTTCCCAACACCAAGATCCTGCCTGCGCGCCGCATCTGGCACTCCCTTCGCCACACCATGACCCGTCTTGCCGCAGCAAAGCGCGGCGCGCAAGGCTGCCGGGGGAACAGGGGGCATGATCGGCGGATCAGGGGTTTGATTTGAACGCGCGTTCAGTTACCACAACAACATGGCCCGCACCCAAGGCAGTTTTTCCGGCGTCACCGGTCCGCGCATTCAGGATGCGGCTCTGAAGCTGTTCGCGCGGCACGGCTATGCAGCCGTGTCGATGCGGCAGATCGCGGGCGAGGTCGGCGTGCAGGCCGGGGCGCTTTACAATTACACGCCCGACAAGCAGTCGCTGTTGTTCGACCTGATGCGCGGTCACATGGATCAGCTACTGGCGGCGCTGGAGCGCGAAGACGTGCCGGACGATCCCTGCGCGGCCCTGCGCCATTTCGTGCGCTTTCATATACGGTTTCATCTGGTCCGGCGTGACGCCGTGTTCATCGCCTATATGGAGCTGCGCAACCTCAGCCCGGAAAATTTCGACGTGGTCGAAGGATTGCGCCGCACCTATGAGGATCACCTGGAGGCGATCTTGCAAAGGGGTGCGGCGGCGGGTGTTTTTGATGTGCCCGACACAAAGGTGGCCACGCTGGCGGTTATCGCCATGCTGACCGAGATCACCACATGGTACCGCGCTGACGGACGTCTGACGCAGGACGAGGTCGAGGCACAATACCTCGCTCTGGTTTGCCGCATGCTGCGCGGAGCCGGGCCAGACGCCATGTAGGATGGGTGCTAGCACCCATCCTACGCGGTCCGCAGGCGGTCAGTGCGCCGGTTTGATGAAGGTGCCATTGCGCAACTCGGCAAAGGCAGCCTCAAGCTCGGCCCGGGTGTTCATCACGATTGGCCCGTGCCAGGCTACGGGCTCCTGGATCGGCGCGCCCGAGATCAGCAGGAACCGGATCCCCTCAGGCCCTGCCTGAACTGTCACCTCGTCCCCGGTGCCGAACCGGATCAGCGTGCGGTTGCCCGACAGATCGCGGATGTTCACCTCTTCGCCCGC
>JAHDCH010000320.1 GCA_020629995.1 Pseudaestuariivita sp.
TCAACGGATCGGGCCTGGCCGTGGGGCGCTGCCTGATCGCCGTGCTTGAAAACGGGCAAAACGCCGACGGATCGGTGACCCTGCCGGCGGTGCTCGCGCCTTACCTCGGCGGCAAGACCACCATCGCCGCGGACGGCACGCTCACCTGACCGCGCCCACGATTTTCGCAGGAAAATCGTGCTGCGCCCGGCCTCAGCTGTCGCGGCCGGGCGGGTTGGCGCGCATCTCGCGGATGACCTGCGACAGGCTTTGCGGCGCATAGCCCAGCCGATCGGCCCTGAGCCGCGCCGCATCGCTCACATCCTCTAGCCGTGTCGGCCCCTCGCGCGGGCCCAGCAGCTTGCCGAACAGGTTCGTCAGACCGCTGGTCTGCGACAGCCGCGTGTTGCGCGCCAGCGGATCGGCACGGTCGCGAAACTGGTTCATCTGCAACGGATCAAACACCAGCCCCGCGCGCTCGGCCCCTTCGATCATCCACAGTGACACATCCGCCGACAGCCCCGGAACAGGACCCGAGCCGCCGACGATGCCGTGATTGCCCGGAAACCACTTTTGCTGATAGGGGCGCGCGTCACCGGTCACATCGCCGTTCATCCTGTCGATCTTCTTGTCCCACAAGGTCGGCGGAAACAGGCGGCGCAGCTCGTCCAGCGCGACCGCATGGCGCGCCGAGGTGACGAGGCTGGTCAGCTTCTGGTCGTGAAACGTGTACTTTTCATTCACCCGCCGGGCCACCGCGCCCAGAACGCCCGGCAGGCCCATCGCGCCAACCGTGTCCCACACGCCCAGGTAGTTGACCGTCAAAAGGCCCGCCTGCCCCAGGTAATTCTTCTCGCGCCAGTCGATCTCATCGCGTGAGGTGGCCATGCGCGGCGAGATCACCGCGCGAAACTTGTGGCTCTCCTCGCTGTCGGGGCGGGTGATGTCGCGCCGGTCGCGGTAGCGCTCGATCGCGGTGGGGATGAACGGGATCTGCGACCGGTCAGGCAGCCCGGTCGACCGGATCAACCCGCACAGAGACCGCGCCGTGTAGGCCCCGCGCGAGAACCCGAACACAAAGATTTCGTCCCCCGGCTCGTAACAAAAGACGAGGTTGCGAAAGGCTTCGTGAATGTTTTCGGTCAGGCCCCAGCCAAAGGCACCTCCTCCGATCCGGTCCATCGCGCGCGCCAGCTTGGTCGCGCCCCGTCCCGAACCGACGCCGGGCATGTAGAACACCTGCTGCTTGGTCCCGTCCGGGGCCGTGGGCATCACCGCCTGCGCCAGCCGCACGACCGATGTGGCGTTATGCGCATCCGACCGGTTCCATGTCCCGTCGCAAAACAGCGCGATCCGCTTCATGGTGCCTGCTCCCTTGTTGGTGATGTCGCCCCTGCCGGCACAACCTATCGCAGACCCCCCGATGCGCAAACACCTGAATACCCGCCCCTGCCGTGACTTGACAGCGCCCTTGCGCTGCGTTCACACGGCCACCGGGAACCCTGTCCGCGCCTCGCGCGCTGTGCTTCCATACGATTGCTCCCATGAAAGGCTGCTTGCCCCGTGACCCGTCTTTGGCCCATTGCCCACCTTGTTGCCGCGCTGCTGTTTGCCGCGGCGCCGTTTTTCACGCCCGGTTTCGGCGGGTTCCGCGCAGATCAGTTCCCGGTCCCGCAAGTGGACGCACCGGTTCAGCCCGCCGGCTATGCCTTTGCGATCTGGGGGCTGATCTACCTTTGGCTGATCGCCGGCGCTCTTGTCGGCCTACGGCGCGGGCCCGAGGATGCCGACTGGCGCGCCATGCGGCCTGCGATCGTGCTCAGCCTCGCCCTGGGCGCGCCCTGGCTGTACGTGGCAACGCAGTCGGTCATCGCCGCCTCGGTGCTGATCTGGATGATGCTGATCACGGCGCTCATCGCGCTGTTTCGCACCGGCGCGACAGACCGCTGGTTCCAGCAGGCCCCTGTCGCGGTCTATGCCGGGTGGCTGACGGCCGCCTCCTGCGTGTCACTGGGGCTGCTTCTGGGCGGGTACGGGATCACCGGCCCCATCGTCGCCGCCATCATCGCGCTGCTGGTCGCCATCGTCATCGCGGCGCTGGTGCAATACCGCCTGCACCGCGCCCCCGAATACGGGCTGGCGGTGATCTGGGCGCTGGTCGGCGTGATCGTCGCCAATGCGCAGCCGCTCAACATCGCCGTCGCCGGTCTGGCCGCCCTGGGGATTGTCCTGCTGCTGGGGCTGCGCACCCTCGACACCGAATAGGGCGCGGCGACTGCCCTACTCGGCCGGCACCATCAGCCGCTGCGCCTTGCGCGCGGCGGCAAAGCCCACCATGCGGCCGGACCGCTCGTCATACAGCTTCCAGCCATAGCAGGCCATCGCCTCGCGCCACCCGATCAGGCGGCTGTCGATCAGATCGCCCGCCGTGTCGTGACACCTCTTGAGGTTGTAGCACGGCACATTGGCGTTCAGGTGATGCAGGTCGTGATAGGCAATGTTCAGCGTCAGCCAGTCAAACAGCCGCCCGAACCTGAGCACGGACGAGCCCTGCAGCGCCCCGTGTTCGTAGGTGTAGACCGGGCGGCGCTTCCAGTAGACCTCTTCGAAATTGTGCACCACGTAAGGGATGATCGCCCCGAACGTGGCCCCCACGTAGATCGAGATCAGCAAGACCGCGATCCCCGCCCAGCCCGCCACGGCCCAGATCGCCGCGAAATAAGCCGCGATCATCGCATTGTGCGCGATCACATTGCCCACCCCCGTCTCGATCCCGTGACGTGGAAAGCGGCGCAGCACCAGGTACAGCACAAACGGCCCCACGATCAGCAGCGTAAAGCGCGAGCGGTAAAACCGGTACCACAGCCGCCGCCCCGGCGAGGCCGCGGCAAATTCCTCGACCGTCATGATGTCGATCTCGAACGCCTCGCGGTGATCAAGATCGCCGACATGCGCATGGTGCAGGTTGTGATTGCGGCGCGTCGCCTCGTAAGGTGTCATCGCGATGAACGACAGCGCGTTGCCCATCAGGTCATTCATCCGCCGGGACGAAAACAGCGAGCCGTGGATGCAATCGTGCTGCAGCATGTAGACGCGCACCCCGAACAATCCCGCCAGCGCCGCGCAGGGCACCGCGATCCACCACGTCAGCAGCGCCGCCAGCGCCGCGCCCAGCGATGCGGCATAAAGCACCAGCGTCAGC
>JAHDCH010000321.1 GCA_020629995.1 Pseudaestuariivita sp.
GCGCTGCGGCGCGGCTCGGACCGTTCGATGATCCGGTCGGTCACCCGGGCAAGTGTGTCATGCAACGGCATGGGGGGGGCTCCTTTGGCGATCCTGCGTCTGTGCGCATATGATAGCGCTAACATACTGTGGTCACTAGAGGAGCCCTTTCAAAAGTGCAAGTGGCCTGCCACCGCGCCGGATTGTCGCGCGCTTTCGTGACAATCCGACCCGCTTCAACTTATTGCGGCCAATTTCGCAACTTTTCCCGCGTTTTGCCTCAATCCAATCACAGTTTGCAGCGATGATTGTTGCAACCGGCGAACCAATCAGCCGGAGTTTGGGAAAGGGCAGAGCAATGACAGGCAAATGGATGCGCGCGGTCGCCGTGGCGGGATTTGCGCTTTTGACAACCGGGGCCGAGGCGCAGACGTCGCTGGGCACGGCCTATGGCATGACACAGACCGCGATGGTTCAGACGCGGGTGACGGCGGATGTGCCGCACAGCCAGGCGCAGGTTCTCAGCCTGTTCGAAGACAGTCTGGATCTGGTGCAGGCCAGCCTGCTGTCGGATCGTCCGACGCTGATCGATCTGACTGTGACCCGGTTCCCCGACACCACAACGCGCATCTCGCGGCCGCAAACCATCGGATTTCGCCTGCAGCCGGTCGATCCCTTCACCGGGCGCAAGCTGGGCCCGGCCCGGAACGTCCGGATGAAACTGCGCCACGGTCAGCAGCTGAACCTTGACCGCCGGACCCTGGTGGGTTGGATTGCAGACCGGATCGAAGAGAACCTGTCGATGATGCAGGCGCGGCTCTAAGACGCTTTCCTCCCTGGCAGAACCTCAGTAAGGGGGCGGTATGGAACCGTCCCCTTATCCCGTTTTGCGGCTGAAACCCAAAACCGGCGCTCGCGCCATCCGCCATGGTTTTCCCTGGGTCTATCAGAACGAACTGGTTCTGGACCGGCGCACGCGCAAGATCGACGCGGGCGCCGTTGCTGTGCTTGAGGATGACACCCGCCGCCCGATGGGCCTTGTCGCCGTCAATCTGGCCTCGCGCATTTCGGCGCGTATGCTGGACCGGGATCCGAACGCCGTCATTGACCGCGGGTGGTTTGTGACCCGTCTGCGCGCGGCGCTTGCCTTGCGCGCGCGGATGTTCGATGCGCCGTACTACCGCCTGATCCACGCCGAGGCCGATGGCCTTCCGGGCGTCATCATCGACCGGTTCGGCGAGGCCTGTGTCATCCAGCCCAACGCCGCCTGGGCCGAGGCACGACTGGACCTGCTGGCCGAAGCGCTGGCCGAGGTGACGGGTGCCACGACGATCCTCAAGAACGCGGGCGGGCGCACGCGCGGGCTGGAAGGTCTGGACGATGTCTCGGCCTGCCTTATGGGCACGCCGCCTGACGCGCCCGTACCGGTGCCGATGAACGGGGCGACCTACATGGCCGACCTGACAGGCGGACAAAAGACCGGCCTGTTCTTTGACCAGCGGCCCAACCATGCTTTTGCCGCGCGGATGGCCGAAGGGGCGCGGGTTCTGGACGTGTTCAGCCATGTCGGCGGCTTTGCCCTGGCCGCACTGGCCGGGGGCGCATCCAGCGCTTTGGCGGTTGACGCCAGCGGGCCGGCGCTGGCGCTTGCCGAACAAGGTGCCGCGGCCTCGGGGCAGGGCGCGCGCTTTGCCACCCGGCAGGGTGACGCCTTTGACGTGCTCGAAGAGCTTGGCAAGGAAGGCGCACAATTCGACATGGTGATCTGCGACCCGCCGGCCTTTGCCCCGTCAAAACCCGCGCTCGAAGCGGGCTTGCGCGCCTATGAGCGGATCGCGCGCCTTGCCGCGCCTCTGGTCGCTCCGGGCGGCGTTCTGGGCCTTTGCTCTTGCTCGCATGCCGCGGACCTGTCGGCGTTTCGCACCGCGTGCACGCGCGGGATCGGGCGCGGCGGGCGGCAGGGACGGCTGATCCATCAGGGCTTTGCCGGGCCGGACCACCCATTGATGCCGCAACTGGCCGAAAGCGGCTATCTCAAGGCGCTGTTCTACGCGCTATGAAGCTCGTCCTCGACACATGTGTCCTCTACCCGACGGTGATGCGCGAGATGCTTCTTGGCGCGGCTGGAACAGGCGCGTTCACGCCTCTTTGGTCGGCCCGCATCCTCGAAGAATGGCGCCGCGCGGCGCTCAAGCTGGGGCCCGTTGGCGCGGCGCAGGCCGAGGCCGAAATCGCCATGCTGCGCGCCGCCTGGCCGGACGCCGAGATCACCTGGCCGCCCAGCCTCGAGACGCGCCTGTGGCTGCCCGATGCGGCGGATGTGCATGTTTTGGCCGCGGCGGTTGCGGCCTCGGCTGATGGCATCGTCACCGTGAACGCGCGTGATTTCCCGCGCGGCACGCTCAGCGACGAAGGGCTGTTCCGGTCCGACCCGGACACGTTGCTGACGGGGTTTCACGCCGCAGACGCACCCGCTATTCAAACCGTCGCCTTGCGCGTCCAGTCCGAGGCCGAACGCTTGTCCGGCAAACCCTGGCCTTTGCGCGCGCTTTTGAAAAAGGCCCGCCTGCCTCGGCTCGGCAAGGCTCTGGACGCCTAGGTCCTTCTTCTGGCCGGAAATATCCCGGGGGAGGCGGTGAAAGCCGCAGGCTTTTGCCGTCGGGGGCAGCGCCCCCAAATCGCGGCGTCACGCGTTCCAGCGCGCCTCCAGATCTTCGAGCGCGGCAATCCTGTCGGGCGTCTTGGGGTGGCTCATCAACCAGGCGGGGACGACGCCGCCTGCGCCTTCGGTCAAGGCGTCCAGCTTGGCAACCAAGGATTTTTGCGGCCCGACGCCAAAGCCTGCCTTGGTCATCAGCGCGGCGGCGTAGGCGTCCGCTTCGTATTCGGCGTCCCGGCTCATGCGCGCGGCCACCAGCGATGTGATTGCATTGGCGATCCACACTCCGACGCCGGGCAGAAACCGCGACAGCAGCATACCCAGCGTGGCCCGCAGCGCATTCTGGCCGGAAAAGTCGATGATCCGCCGCCGGGTATGCCCCAGCGCCACATGGCCCAGCTCGTGCGCGATCACGCTGGCCATTTCCTCGGCCGTGACCTCGCTGGTCTGGAATTTGCGATAAAAGCCCCTGGTGATAAAAATGCGGCCATCCGGCACCGCCAGCCCGTTCACCGGATCGATTTCATAGATGAACACGCGCA
>JAHDCH010000322.1 GCA_020629995.1 Pseudaestuariivita sp.
CGGAACGGCTGCGCCAGCCACCACTGCGGGAAGGTGTTGGTGGAATAGCGCTGGTGATAGATCGCAAAAGCGCTCTCGAACCGGTCGTCCTGCAGATCGGGATAGAACTCGGCCACCTGCTCGGCCAGCATCATGCCCTTGTAGATCACCGACCTGCACGACAGGCTGGCGACATACAGCTCGGGCACCTGTGCTCCGGCTGCGGCCTTTTCGATGCGGCGCCGGATCACGTACAGCTCCCGCTCGAATTGCTCTTCGTCCACACCCTTGGAATTGCCGATCAGGATCTGCTCGATCTCGGGGCGGGTTGCGTTGGCCTTCTCGCCCAGGCACGCCACTTCGACCGGCACCCGGCGCCAGCCGTAAATGCGGTAGCCCTTGCGCAGCACCTCTGTCTCTACAATCGTCCGGCAGACTTCCTGCGCTCCGAAATCGGTGCGCGGCAGGAACACCTGCCCCACTGCGATCAGCTCATCCGCTTCGGGTTCGTGGCCCGTGCGGCGGATCTGTTCCTGAAAGAACGGAACGGGGATCTGCACGTGAATGCCGGCTCCGTCGCCCGTCTTGCCATCCGCATCCACCGCGCCCCTGTGCCAGATCGCTTTCAGCGCCTGAATGCCCGCCTCAACTACGCCTCGCGACCTCTGGCCGTCGACCGACACCACCAGACCCACTCCGCAGGACGAATGCTCTTCGCTTTCCGCGTACAGCGCGTTCTCTTCCATCCAGCGCCGCTTTTCCGCCTCGGCCCTGGCCCATGCTTGATCAAACTTGGTCATGTCTTTTCCCTCTCGAGATAGGCTTCCAGCTTGGCCTGCTCCTGCGCCTCGGTGCTTTGCGTTGCACCTTGGAACTCGGGCAGCCATGCGGGCCGGTAATCCACAAAAATCTCTTCCGTCACGGTCAGGCCGGACTGGTCATCCAGCAGGCCCGCCGCGACGCTGCGCGTGGGCTTGCCCTGCATCTTCCACCACAGGGTCGACCCGCAGGTGCCGCATACGACGCGCTCGCCCCAGGTCGAGGCTTTGTAGCTCAGCTGCGCCTCCTGCCCTGTGATCTCCATGTCGCTTGCGTGTGCCACGAACAGCGGGCCTCCGCCCGTCCACTGCTGGCACTGGCGGCAATGGCAGGCCTGCAACCCCGGCTCGATCCGGGCGCTGAAGGAGACTGCGCCGCACAGGCATTGTCCGGTCCTGCGCTCAGTCATTGCCCAGCCCTTCTACGCTCCATGCCGCCGGCAACACGCGCGGCTCCAGCCCCGCGCTGATGCTGTCGCAATCATACTTGGGCCTGCTGGCGAAAAAGCCTTCTTCCCCGGGATAGACAAACTCGACCGGGCGAAAGTCGTACGGCACCTTCTCGCCATCGCGGATGCTGCTGCCATACCCGGAAAAGAACTTGCGATGCCGCTCCGAGATATATTCGTTGCCCTCGCGTTCCCACAGAACCTCTCCGTCCGGCGCGGTGGCCTTGGCGGCATAGGCGGTCTGCAGCAGCGGCTCTCCGTCAATCTCGATTGGCGTGCCGATCACCCGGTCAAACCCGGTGACCTGCTCGGTGCTGTCCTCTCGCGTGACGATGAAATCATAGGTGTCGACACCGTTCGCCAGCAGCTCGGTCATCGACATCGGATCGGCCGACGACACCAGGTTGGACCGGCGCACCGGAAACAGGGTATAGCTTTCGACCCATTCCGCCTCGCGGTTGATGCGCGACACGAAGGTGGGGCCGTTGGGGCCGATGCTGACCCGCCAGTTGTCGCCCGGCGCGTCGCCTTCGCAGGTCCAGTGATTGCTGACCATGCAGGTGCGCGATTGCACCGTCAGATACCCGGTGCAGCCCTCGGGCGGCTGGAATTGCTGAGCCGCCGCCGGGGCGGTCCATGCCATCAGGCACATCACAGCAAATCCAATCCGGTATGTCACTCTTTCTGTCCTTTAACGCGCCGTGCGGCGGGTGTTGCGGGTTTGGGGGGCAATCTGCTCACTTTCGAGGGTGAAAGTTGGCAATATGTACAGAACTCGCCCCTGCGGTTACTCGGCCGCGATGGCCGCTTTGCCGTTCAGCTCGGTCAGGATCGCCTCGGCGCAATCGCGCCCGTCCCGGATCGCCCAGACCACCAGCGAGGCGCCGCGCACGATGTCGCCCACCGCGTAAACCCCTGGCATTGCTGTCTTTCCTGTCGTGAACTCGGCCTTGACCGTGCCCCAGCGCGTGACCTCCAGCTCGGGCTGGTTCCACATCTTGGGCAGCTCTTCGGGCTCGAACCCCAGCGCCTTGATCACCAGGTCGGCAGGCTCCACATAGTCGGAACCTTCAATGATTTCAGGGGCTTGGCGGCCAGTTGCGTCCGGCAGGCCCAGCCGCATCCGCTGAACCATCACCCCCTCCGAGGTAAAGCCCTTGGGCGCCGTAAGCCATTCAAATTGCACGCCTTCTTCCTCGGCGTTCTGCACTTCGCGCTGGCTGCCCGGCATGTTGGCCCGGTCACGGCGATAGAGGCACTTAACACTTTCCGCGCCCTGCCGAATCGCCGTCCGGACGCAATCCATCGCGGTGTCGCCGCCGCCGATCACAACCACGCGCTTGCCGCTCGCGTTCAGCTGGCCGCTCGCGTAACCCTCTGTTTCCTCGCCGAAATTCAGCTTGTTGCTGGCGGTCAGGTAATCCAGCGCCTTGACGCTTTCGGCGCCCGCAACCTCGGGCAGCCCCAGCTCGCGCGATTTGTAGACGCCCGTCGCGATGATGATCGCGTCGTGCTTCCCTTTGATTTCATTGAACTTTTTCTCGTCCACGTCGCAGTTCAGCTCGAACGTGACGCCGCCTTGCTCCAGCTGATCGTTGCGCCGCATCACGACGTCTTTCTCCAGCTTGAAGCCCGGGATGCCATAGGTCAGCAGCCCGCCTGCGCGGTCGTACCGGTCGTACACCGTCACCTGAACCCCGGCCCGGCGCAGCACGTCCGCCGCCGCCAACCCGCCCGGCCCCGCGCCGATGATGCCAACGCTCTCGGCTCTCTCGGTCGTTGGTTTGGCGGGCAGGACCCAGCCATTTTCCCAAGCGGAATCAGTGATATACTTCTCAACCGCGCCGATGGTGACGGTTCCGTGGCCCGATTGTTCGATCACGCAATTGCCTTCGCACAGGCGGTCCTGCGGGCAGATGCGGCC
>JAHDCH010000323.1 GCA_020629995.1 Pseudaestuariivita sp.
GGTAGTAGATCATCGGCTTGTCATACACCGGCAACAGCTGCTTCGACACGCCCATGGTGATCGGGTACAGCCGCGTGCCGGATCCCCCGGCCAAGATGATGCCCTTGCGCTTGGTCATGTCGCCTCCAGCTCTTTCAGCACGGCGCTCAGGCCGCGTCTCCAATCCGGCGCCGCCACGCCGAACTCCGCCGCGATCCGCGTGCAGTCCAGCCGCGAATTGCGGGGCCGTGCGGCTGGCGTCGGGTAGTCTTCGGTCGGGATGCCGGCAACCTCGACCTGCCGTCCGGCCTGCGCGAAAATCTCTCGTGCGAATTCGGCCCAGCTGACATGCGGCACACCCGCAAAATGAAAGGTCCCGCCGCTGTGCCCGTCCTTCAGCGCCGCACCCACCGTCAGACAGGCCGCGGCGATGTCCGCAGCCGGCGTAGGCCCACCCACCTGATCGTTCACGACAGTCAGCCGCGCGCGGGTCTCGGCCAGCCGCAGCATGGTTTTCACAAAATTGGCCCCGTGCGCCGAAAACACCCATGCCGTCCGCAGGATCGCGTGAACGCCGCCCGCTGCGCGCACCGCATCTTCCCCGGCCAGCTTGCTAGCCCCGTAGACGTTTTGTGGCGCGGTCCTGTCCTTTTCGGTCCAGGGCGCATTGCCGCCGCCTTCAAAGACATAATCCGTCGAGATATGCACGAGCGGCACGCCCATGCGCGCCGTCGCCAGCGCCATGGCACCGGGCGCCTCGGCATTCACCGCAAACGCCATCGCCTGGTCATCCTCGGCCCGGTCCACGGCCGTGTACGCGGCCGCGTTGATCACCAGGCCGGGGCTGTGCTTTTGCACGGCGCGGATCACAGCCTCGGCGTCGCCCAGATCCACATCCGCGCGGCTCAGCGCGACCACGCCCGCCGCCCGCCTCAACTCGGTGCCCACCTGGCCCGTCGCTCCAAAGACCAGCACCGTCATTGCGGCTTCTTCTCTTCACAAATATGGAAATGCCGCCTCATCCGCCCTCGCCTCCGGTGCCAAGACGGGTGCCCACGCCGTCGCGTGCCTGCAGCGCCTGCCACCATGCGCGGTTGTCCAGGTACCATTGCACCGTGCGTTCCAGCCCTTCGTCCAGCGTGACCGACGGGCGCCAACCCAGCTCGTCCCGCATTCGTGTGGGGTCAATCGCATACCGCAGATCATGCCCGGGCCGATCCGTGACAAAGGTGATCAGGTCGGCATAAGGCGCCCCGCCCGGCTCGAGCCGGTCAAGGATCGCGCAGATCTTGCGCACCAGATCGATGTTGCGGGCCTCATTCTCGCCGCCGATGTTGTAACTGCGGCCCAGCGCACCGCGCTCCAGCACCGTCAGCAGCGCGGTTGCGTGATCCTCGACATACAGCCAGTCGCGCACGTTTTCGCCCTGCCCGTAGACCGGGATGGCTTTGCCTGCCAGCGCGTTCAGGATCACCACGGGGATCAGCTTTTCCGGGAAATGGAACGGGCCGTAATTGTTCGAACAATTCGACAGAACGACCGGCAGGCCATAGGTCTCGCCCCAGGCGCGCACCAGGTGATCCGACGCCGCCTTGGACGCCGAATAGGGTGATCGCGGGTCATATGCCGTGTCCTCGGTGAACAGGCCCGCCTCGCCAAGCGAGCCAAAGACCTCGTCGGTCGATACGTGATGAAACCGGAACCCTTCAGGCCGGTCCCGACCCAGCCAATAGGCGCGCGCGGCCTCCAGCAGGTGAAAGGTGCCCATCACGTTTGTGTCTATGAACGTGCCCGGCCCGTCGATGGACCGGTCCACGTGGCTTTCGGCGGCCAGGTGCATCACCGCGCCCGGCGCGTGCCGGGTCAGGATCGCATCCAGCGCCGCCCGGTCCCGGATATCGGCCTGTTCAAACGCATAGCCCGGGTGCCCGGCCACGCTGGCCACGTTGTCAAGGCAGGCCGCGTAGGTCAGCGCATCCACGTTGACCACCTCGTGCCCCGCGCCAATCGCCTGCCGCACCACAGCCGAGCCGATGAACCCCGCGCCGCCCGTCACCAGGATCTTCATGCCGCGCCCTCCATCACAAACGGGCTGTCCAGATCGCGCAGCAGGGGCGCTTCGGCGTCCTTGCCCGACAGGACCGGCGCCGCCACGTCCAGCGGCCAGTCAATGCCGACATCCGCATCATCCCAGCGCAGCGCACCTTCGGTGTCAGGTGCGTAAAAGTCAGAACACTTGTAGACGATCTCGGTCCCCTCGGTCAGCGTCATGAACCCATGGGCAAACCCTTCCGGCACCAACAGCTGCCGCCCGTTGTCAAAACTCAGCTCATAGCCCACCCACCGGCCATAGGTCGGCGATCTGCGCCGGATGTCCACAGCCACGTCAAACAGCGCCCCGCGGCCACACCGCACCAGCTTGGCCTGCGCGTGCGGCGGCGCCTGAAAATGCAAGCCCCGCACCGTTCCGGCGGCCTCGGACAGCGAATGGTTGTCCTGAACAAACACCGTGCCGACGCCAGCCTCGGCCAGCACGCGGGCACTGTAGGTTTCCGCGAAAAAGCCGCGATGGTCGCCAAAGCGGCGCGGGGTCAAAAGCAGGACGCCTTCAAGCGCTGTTTGCTCGATCTGCATGGCCCCTCCTTACACCGGCAGCACTGACACTGCGATAAACCCCGGCATGGGTTTCCGCCGCGCTAACATTAACCATGAAATGCGACGAAAAAGCGGCACACTCGCCGCTGGTCCCGGTTTTTCGCCAGCAAAACCGGTCAGATCAGCTGATCCTTGTCCAGCCCAAGCTTGACGATCTTTTCGTTCAGAGTGCGGCGTCCGATGCCCAGCGCTTCGGCGGCTGCGTCCATGCGGCCTTCTTGCGCCCGGATCGCCTTGCCGATCAATTCGCGTTCAAAGGCCGCCACTGCGCCGCGCAGCGTGACTGGCGTCTCGCCATCCCCCGCCTCGCCCCGGATCGCCTGCGCCATGCCGCCTCCGCCGCGCCGTGCGGCCAGTGCGCGCCGTTCGGCCACGCTTTGCAGCTCTCGCACGTTGCCGGGCCAGTCATGGGCCATCAGCGCAGCCACATCCTCGGGCGTGATCTCGGGTGGATCAATCTCGTAGACCCGAGCGGCGCGCGCCAGGAAATGCGCCGCCAGCAACATCAGGTCGTCCTGCCGGTGGCGCAGCGGCG
>JAHDCH010000324.1 GCA_020629995.1 Pseudaestuariivita sp.
CTTCGGCTTCGGTCGGAGCGCAATACTGGTTGCCGTCTTCGTCAAACCAAACCGGAATCTGATGCCCCCACCACAGCTGGCGCGAGATGCACCAGGGCTCGATATTCTCGAGCCAGTGGTAGTAGGTCTTTTCGCCGCTCTCGGGCACGATCTTGACCGTGCCGTCCTTGACCGCGTCCAGCGCGGGGCCGACGATCTTGTCCGTGTCGACGAACCACTGGTCGGTCAGCATCGGCTCGATCACCACTTTCGAGCGGTCGCCAAAGGGCTGCATGATCGGCTTGGCCTCGACCAGCGGCACCTCGGCGCGGGGCTCATCGGGCTCGGCCGAGCCCGCCTCGCGTTTGCCGCCCAGACGGGGATCGTCCGCATCGGTCATCACCGCGAGACCCTCTGCCGTGATCTGATCGACCACCGCCTTGCGCGCCTCGAACCGGTCCATCCCGCGCAGGTCGTCGGGGACAAGGTTGACCTGATCGGTCTCGGCCTCTGTCAGCTCGCGCTCACCCTTGGCCACGGCCATCGCAATCGCGCCCGCCTCGGCATAAGGCGCGCCATCGCTGCGCAGCGCGCCACGCGTGTCCATCAGGCGATAGCAGGGGATGCCGCCGCGTTTGGCGACGCCGTAATCGTTGAAATCATGCGCGCCGGTGATCTTGACCGCGCCCGAGCCGAAGTCGGGATCGGGGTACTCATCGGTGATGATCGGGATCAGGCGGCGGTGTTCCCTGGGGCCCACCGGGATCTCGCACAGCTTGCCGACGATGGGCGCATAGCGTTCGTCCTTGGGGTGCACCGCCACCGCGCCATCGCCCAGCATCGTCTCGGGCCGCGTTGTCGCGATCGAAATGTAATCCCGCGTCTCGCGCAGGGTCACGTTCCCGTCTTCGTCCTTTTCGACGTATTCATAGGTCACCCCATCCGCGAGCGGATATTTGAAGTGCCACATGTGGCCGGGTGTTTCGATATTTTCGACCTCGAGATCGCTGATCGCGGTTTCGAAATGCGGGTCCCAGTTGACCAGCCTCTTGCCGCGATAGATCAGGCCCTGCTCGTACATCGCGACAAAGACCTTGATGACCGCGTCGTGGAAATTGCCCTCTTCGCCCTCGGGCGCTCCGGGGCCGCCCGACATGGTAAAGGCCTCGCGGGACCAATCGCAGGACGCGCCCAGCCGTTTCAGCTGGCCAATGATGGTGCCCCGGGTCTTTTGCTTTTGCTGCCAGACGCGGGCGATAAAGGCCTCGCGCCCCATCTCGGCGCGCGACGGCTCCTGGTTTGCCGCCATCTCGCGCTCGGTGACCATCTGGGTCGCGATGCCTGCGTGGTCGGTGCCCGGTTGCCACAGCGTGTCAAAGCCCCGCATCCGGTGCCAGCGCACCAGGATGTCCTGCAACGTGTTGTTGAAGGCGTGCCCGATATGCAGCGCGCCCGTGACGTTCGGCGGCGGGATCATCACGCTGAATGCGCCGCTTTGGGAATTGTCCACGTGTTTGCCCGCGGCAAAGGCTCCGCTGGCTTCCCACTGGGCGGTGATGCGGGCTTCGGCCTCTGCGGTGTTGAACGATTTTTCGATGGCCATGGTGCTGCTCCTCGGGCGGGCTTGCGGCGCGGTGTATCAAGGGGCGGGGCCTAGGAAAAGTGCCCGTTGCGCGATCTTTCCTCTAGGTCAGGCGCGGCTGTGCGACTTATTACTTTAACGCGAATCATTTTTAGAGGAGTGTATTTATGCGTGTTTTGACAGGTCTTGTCGCAGCCGTTGTTGCCGGGGGAACCGCCCCGGCCATGGCCGATCCCAACTCTTTGCAAAAGATGATGCTGTTCCGCTCTGCCGTGCAGGATCAGATCCAATGCGCCGTGACGATGGAGGGCGACACGCCTGTCTTTGCCCCCGCGGTTGCCGGCTCGGCCGCGTCCAGCTGCCCCGATGCCTTTGCCTGGACCCAGTTCGCCACCTCGATCCAGCAGGAATTCTGGACCTGGGCGCTGGACCAGACCATCTGGGTGGCCGAGCCCTGGGGTATCTGCACACCCGCCACCAAGGGCGATTGCTGCGACCCCAATGCCGCGATTGATCCCGCCTCCGAACCCAACCCTCATTGCCCGACGTTCCGCGCCGATTATGATCCGGTGCCCGTGCTGCCCGCACAGCCCAACGGCACGCCGTCGAACACGGTGCTGAACGATCACGGCGCGCTTGTGCCCTCCGACAAGGTCGACCCGGGCCGCCTGCTGCGCGATCTCGAGCTGGAACTGGTGTTCCGCAACCGCGCGATGTTCGACTACATCTACCGCCACGACATGTACTCTCGCGAGGGGCTGGCGTCGCACAACCGTGCCCAGAACGCGGCGCTGTCGAACGGCAATATCGGCGAGGTTCAGGCGTTGCAGGTGCGGCTGCCGATTGATGCGGTGATGGTCAAGGCCGACTTCATCCACCTCGAAATCATGCAGGCGCTGGGCCTTGTCGAGGATCTGGGCGATGGCGGCCCGCCCAACAACCCCGAGGCGCCCTTCCTCACCGTTCTCATCGAGAACGACGGCGAAGGCCAGGTCCCGGGCGTGTATTACATGATGGCCATGACCAACGCGTCCAAGGACATCCCCATCTGGCACTGGTACGCGATGGAGCATGTGATGAACCCCGGCCGCTGCGATTACATCGGCTGCAACGACAGCTTCGGCTATACCGTGAATGGCCGGATGCAGGATGGCGCGAACTTCGGCAGCCATTTCATCCCGCCGATGATCGAGCTGAACGACGACAAGACCACCAACAACGACCCCCTGTTCGTCACCGGCCAGGTCTATCCCGTTTCGATGACCGGTGAAGAGATCACCCCCCAGCTCGAGGCGATGTTCGATGCCATGGGCATCGGCGTGGCAGGCCAGGATCCGGACTGGCGCGAGATCACCATCGACGACCCCGCCTGGCGCAACTACCGCCTCAAGGGCACCCAGACCAGCTTTACCACCTCCGCAGGCGTGCCCACGGGCATGGGCGCAACCCTGACCGAAGGCGGCTTTGTCAATTCTGCGTCCTGCACGACCTGCCACAGCCAGTCTTCGGTCGATTCCAACGGCTTTGCCGGGGTTCAGGGCGTTGGGGCGACCTGGCGGCCCAACCTTCTGGGCTATGGCCAGGTGGCCATGGGCGC
>JAHDCH010000325.1 GCA_020629995.1 Pseudaestuariivita sp.
GTCCAGCCCCGCCTCGATGATCCCGAGGATCACCGCCATGCGTGCGTCATGGGTGGCAGGGGACACCAAACCGCCGGTGGGCGCGGTGAAGACATAAACGTCGCCCGTGCGGGGCACGATGGCGACCACTTGCGCGCCATAGCCTTCGGCGAAATGCACAGGCGTGCCGCCAAGGTTGGTCTGCCACCAGCCCCAGCCATAGCCGATCCCCGGACGGCCCGCATCGGGGTAGCGGGACAGCGTGGTGCGGCGCACAAAGGCGCGGGGGACGATCTGCCGCCCATCGACACGACCCCCGTCGCGAAAGGCACGGCCCAGTTCGAGCATGTCCTGGGGATGCAGCAGCATCTCGCTGCCGCCCATCACGTCGCCGTCCTGGTTGACGGTCCAGCCGTCCAGATCCACACCCATCGGCCCCAGAACACGCGACTGTACAAGTCGATCCAGCGGCTCGCCCGTTGCCTCGCTCAGGTGCAAGCCCAATAGGTGCGTCTGGGCGGTGGCATAATTGAACCGAACACCCGATTTCACTTCGACCGGTTGGGCAAAGAAATTGCAGGCCCAATTTGGCGATGCATAGACACTGATTGTCTGGTTTTCGCGGAATTTGAAGCCCGCGCTCATGTTGGCCAGCATCGCGGGCGTCAAAGGGCGCAGGGCATTGGGCACGTCGCACCCGCCGACCCGGGTCAGCGGCGTGTCCCATGACACGGTGCCTTTGGCCTCTTCCACCGCAAAGGCGGCTGTGACCAGAACCTTGGACACCGATTTGACCGCCTGAGGCGCGCCCAGATCGACACCCCGGCGTGCCCAGCCGGTGACCGGGCCGTCCCCTGTCTGGCGCAAAAACGTGGTAAAGCCAGCCTTGGCCAATTGCGCGGCCAACGCAGGCGCCGGCGGCGTGACCGGCACTGGCTTGGTCAAGGGGATGTTCGCCTTGACCCGAGTGATCCCGGCCTCGTATCGGACCACATCGCTCAGGCCGCCACAGCCTGTCAGGCCCAGCGCCAGGCAGACAATCAAGGGTTTCCAAAGCCGTTTTAGAATCATTCCAATCTCTTGACAGTGACATCGCCGGTTGCCATTTAGACTAGCATCTTTCAGGGGCGCATCCATGTTCATCCAAACCGAATCCACGCCAAACCCGGCCACGCTGAAATTCCTGCCCGGTCAGACCGTGCTGGAAATGGGCACCGCCGACTTTCCGTCGCCCGAAGGGGCCGAAGCCTCGCCGCTGGCGCAGCGCGTGTTCGCGGTTGAGGGCGTGACGGGGGTGTTCTTTGGCACCGATTTTGTGACCGTGACCAAAGCCGACACAGTGGAGTGGGACCATATCAAGCCTGCCGTGCTGGGCGCGATCATGGAGCATTATCAGTCGGGCCAGCCGGTCATGGCAGGTGGCGCGCAGCAAAGCTCGGGCCATGCCGAACACACTGGTGAAGATGGCGAGATCGTGGGCCAGATCAAAGAACTGCTGGACAGCCGCGTGCGCCCTGCTGTTGCGCAGGACGGCGGCGACATCACGTTCCACGGGTTCGACAAGGGCGTGGTCTACCTGCACATGCAAGGCGCTTGCGCCGGGTGCCCATCCTCGACCCTGACGCTCAAAATGGGCATCGAAAACCTGTTGCGGCACTACATCCCCGAAGTGACCGAGGTACGCCCGGTTGCCTGAACCGACCATCCTGGCCTTTGACACATCGGCGGCGCATTGCGCCGCCGCTTTGCTGGTTGGGGGACGGGTTGCGCAGGTTGTGGTTGATCCCATGGCGCGCGGTCAGGCGGAACACCTCATGCCGCTGCTGGAAAGGGTTCTGGCGTCGCAAGGCCTAGGCTGGACTGCGCTTGATGCGCTGGCCGTGGCAACCGGCCCGGGCAATTTCACCGGCATCCGGATTTCGGTGTCCGCCGCGCGTGGACTTGCCCTTGGCCTGGGAAAACCGGCGGTTGGCATCACCATCCTCGAAGCGATGAGCGAGGCGGATGACGGGGTATTCACCCTGCCCGGCCCTCGCGGCATGATGTACCAGCAGACCTTGCGGGATGGCGCGGCGCTCGGCCCTGCCACGCTTGTGCCCGGAGACGCTGCCGCGCCTGATCCAACCCGCGTGCTGCCTTCACTGGCTCGCCTTGCGGCACGCAGGCTGGAAAGCGGCGATATCAGCGCGCCCGTCCCGTTCTACATCAAACCGGCCGACGCCGCACCCGCGTCCGACCCGCCACCCAAGATGCTTGCGTGACGCCCGAGACCTTTGCCCGCCTGCATGCCGCAGCCTTTACCGACGAGCGTGCTTGGAGCGCTGCGGAATTTGCCAGCCTGATGCGCGACACGGGCGTTTTTGCCCTGGGGGACACGCAGGCCGCGGTGCTGGGCCGGGTGGTTCTGGACGAAGCCGAAGTGCTGACGCTCGCGACCCACCCGGCGCACCGGCGACTTGGCCATGGCACCGCCATGCTCGCCCGGTTCGAAACCGAAGCCCGCATGCGCGGCGCAGCGCATGCCTTTCTGGAAGTGCGCGCGACCAATACAGCGGCACAGGCGTTATACGCCGCGCAAGGCTACACCGAAACCGGCCGGCGCAAGGGATACTACCGCTCCACAAGCGGGGCGCGCGTGGATGCCATTTTGCTTGGCAAAGCGCTGACGTAGCGGAGGCTTGCCCACGCAACCCACGCGATTCCAAAGAATCCGGTTGACCGCTCCTCTGGCTTCCGCCCTAATTCCCTGCATGCGATCGGGTGCGTCTGCAGCGCCCGGCCCCTGGCGCGCCGCTGCGGCTGCGCCCGAGAACAACACTGGGAGACACCAATGACATTCATGCACAAAGCCTATGCCACCGTCGCGGCCCTGGCCCTGACGGCAGGTGCCGCGATGGCCGAGCCGGCACTGATTTTCGACCTGGGCGGCAAGTTCGACAAATCGTTCAACGAAGCGGCTTTCAACGGCGCGCAACGCTGGGCCGAGGAAACCGGCGGCAAGTTCCGCGAGATCGAGCTGCAATCCGAAGCGCAGCGCGAACAGGCCCTGCGCCGTTTCGCCGAAGCCGGTGCCAACCCCATCGTCATGGCCGGCTTTGCCTTTGGCACGGCTCTGGGTGAGGTCGCCGCCGATTATCCCGACACCAAGTTCGCGATCATCGACATGG
>JAHDCH010000016.1:0-1400 GCA_020629995.1 Pseudaestuariivita sp.
TGCCGCCTCTGGCAGATGGGTACACGTACGTTGCCCTGCCCCGTGTCGAACTATGGCTTTCTGCCCCTGGGGATCAGCGCGGAGAACGACCGCACGCGCCCGGCCACGCCCACCAACCTGCCGACCGATCCGGCGGGCGATCTGTATCTGCGCACAACCGCCGTGTCGCAGGTGCCGCTGTTCAACCTGGGCGACGATCACAAGGGCATGGGGTTCATCCCGCAGGACGTCACCCCGATCAGCCCCGACCTGCTGGACGGGCGCGAGCTGTTGCCCGAGGATAGGTCGGAAGACCCGCCCATCGTACTTGTTGGCCATGACGCGCTCGACCTAATCGACGGGCTGCGCGGGCCGGCCAAACTTGGGTTTTCGGTGCCGCGCGTCAGCTTTGAGGATTTTGACCGCTGGGTCACCAATCCGCGGCTGGCCGAGGACCTGGCAGACGGCTCGGACATCACCGCCGCCGCGCTGAACCAGATCGTCGAAGGCATCGAGGACGCACGCGACTTTCTCGAAGAGCTGGGCGCGAGCGATTATGGCGAGATGATCAACCGCCTGCCCGACCCGGCGGTGCGCCAGCTGGAGCTGCGGGTGCAGGTGTTCGACGCGCTGACCCGCACGCCAAGTGCGATTGACGCGCGCAAGGTTCTGACTGTCGCGCCATATGCCGGTGTTTCGCTGGCTGCGGCCCCGGATCGGCTGGAAGATTACACCGACCTTCTGAACAGCATCGAAGACAACCTGAAATACACGCTGGTCCTGACGTCGGATGAAAGGGTCACAAAGGCGCAAGTTGCCGTGACCGGAAAGACTGTGTCGATCACCCTGCGCCCCGGGGACATGTGCCTTGTCACCATCGCCCCGCTGGTCAAAGAGGACCATTTCGACAAAGGCGATGACACGGTCGCGCTGCGTGCGATGCACAACAAGCTGAAGCCGGCAGGGGCCGAAGCGTCTGCCCTGACAGACGCAGGTGACATGGTGCGCCTGCCCGCGGTGCCGTTGCTGGTCGAGGCCATGGACGTTCCCAGCCAGAAATTCCTGGTGCCTGCACAGGACCTGGAAGCAGGCAATCTGGTGCTCGGGGCGTTCACGGTCGAGGCGCAGGGCCTTGATCGCGGCTTTTCCTACTGGCTTGACCCGCAGTTTGACACGCTGGATCAGGATCAGGCGATCTTTCGAGCCTTTGCCGAGGTGGATCTGATCACCCATCGCTGGCGCAGTCTGGGCCGCCCGATCTACAACTGGATCGCCCCGGCAGACATGACGCCCGGGGGCAGTGACGGCCCGGTGCGCGAAGTGGCCTTTTCGGAAGCCGTCGCCAGCTTTGAAGGCGATGCTTTTTATGGCCGCGAGCTGTTTGACGGCGAACGCCGCCGCATTGCTCTGCCCGCGTTCCG
>JAHDCH010000016.1:1500-19443 GCA_020629995.1 Pseudaestuariivita sp.
CAGCTGCGCCACGTGTTGCCGTCATTGGCAACCGCGCCGGATCACACCGGCCCCCTGCCCTTTGTGGCCAGCCTGAACGAGCGTCCGTTCGACCAATTCGGTCTGGCCGACCGTCTTGTCGCGGGGGTGGTCGGCACGCAGACCTTTGCCGTTGAACCCAAAGACGCCGGCCCAACGACGACGCGCAAGCTGCGCTTTGAAACCTACCGCAAAGAGATCGGCCCCGAGCCGCGCCGCGCGCTGGACGGGCTGGATGAGGCGGCATCGCGCCGGGTGACCTTGCACGCCGAAGGCCCCCTTGGGCACCACTTTGATCCGGATGCCGCCGATGCGCCGGGCTTTGTGAACTCCAGCTACCTGTTGCACCTCGGCGGTACCGACCCTGACCGCAACGTGCCCGAGATGTTCACGCAGATCGAGATGCGGCGGCTGGTTGATCCGGGATGGAGCTTTGCCCCGCCCCGGACCGACACCGCGCCATTGCCGGCGATCTGGGCCCTGGACCTGAGCGAGATCGACATACCGGAGGGCACCTCGCTAAATCTCATGCACGAAACGGCCAGCGATGGGCCGGCCGGCACCAACCTGATGGCCGCTGTGTCGGTGATGGCCCATGGCGATGAGCTGGCCGTGAGGGTGAGCAAGGATGCGGCCTATGCCGATCCGGCCGCACCCGGTGCAGGCCCGGCCGAGCTGTGCCGCGTCACCCCGCGCCAGGCGGGGGCACATCTGGTGCTGCGCTCTTTGGGTGAGGACGGGTTCGAAGTGCTGATCCTGTCGCAGGCCCTCGCCCCGGGTGCTGCAGCCAAGAGCATCTCGGCACCGCAACTGGTGGCGGCGGCCACCTATAAGGCGGGCCCGCTGAAAAACGTAGTGAAAAAGGGCGGAACATCTCTGCTGGGCAAGATCCGGCAAATCCTGATGGGCGGCGCCACAGGCCGGACATGGGTCAAGTCGGCCTATGACATGACCCGGTTCTGCGTAGGCGACGCGCTGTCGGGCCTTGGCGCGGTGCGCGCGGTACTGGACGGACCGTCGGTGCAATTCAAAACGCCGGACAATCATGACCTGCGTCTTGCCAGCCGCGATGTTTTTGCCCCCGAGGCCCTCGGAGTGCACACCCATCTGGCCGCGGTCACGCTGAAGCGCGCGCCCGCTAAGGGGCGCACGGTTTTGGTCCCCGGCGCGACCGTTCTGCTTGATCCGATCGGCCGCGGCACGCTGCCCGCCGCGGTTGACGCGTCTCAGGTTGCGCTGATGGCGTTCGAAAGCCCCGCCGAAGTGCTGAGGCTGAACGCGCGCACCAATGAGGCGCGCGCCACCTTTGACCTTGATGCCGTTGCGGCGACGGACGATCCGCAAACCGACATCCTTTTGCGGCTGCGCGTGGCTGGGATGGACCTGGGCGACGAAGACGGTCTTGTGGTGTCGCTGCAGGCTGGCAATTGGGATGCGGACCGGCTTCCGTCCTTTGAGGTGCAGCGCGACCAGCTTGACGGAGTGTCCTATATCGACATCCGCCTGCCGGTGGGCGGCGGGCAGGCCCAGCCCACGCTGTACACCCACGACCCTTCTGGCCAGCGCATCGCACTGGACCCCTTCGAAATTCCGGACATCACGCCGGCAGCCGGGCATCTGACCCTTGGCATCAAGGGGCTGTCGCGGGCCACGCTGGATGTGTCGATGATCCCGGCGCTGCCCCGGGGCACCGGAGCGTGGAACTGGGATTGGGTCTTCCCGCCTGTGGCCGGGCTTGCGGATGGCGCCGCGCCGCCCGTGCTCGACACTTCAACCCGCCCCGAACACATGCGCCGCCAGATCGAAGCCGTGCTTGCCCCGCTGGGCATCTCGGACCCGATCAGGGTCGCGGACTGACAGTCAGGAGAGCACGACATGTCCAACCACACTTCCTTTTTTCCGCCCATCGTCAGCCCGGTTGCGCTTGGCATCGTGGCGGTGGCGCTGGCTGCCGCTGTTGGGTTGTACGCGTGGGTCCAACCGACCGTGACCTATCTGAACGGCGACGCCGGGGGGCGCTTGCCGAACGATGCCACGATCGCCGCGCTGATCGACCAGCTGACCTTCATGACCGTGATCGCCCTGTTCATCGAACGCGCGGTCGAGACATATCTGGTGGCCAGTGGCCTGCACGAAGACCGTGTGATCGACAGCCACAGCCGGACCGAATACCGGTTTCGCCCGATTGCCCCCTACGCGATGACCGTGGGCGTTGTGCTGTCCGCGCTGGTTGTCCTGGCCGGTGTGCGGCTGCTGGACGTGGCGGTTGACTACCGCCCGGACGCGCCAGGCAAAATAGTCGGGGACGTCACCACATTCCTGATCGGGGCCGCCGACATCATCCTGTCGGTCGGGCTGCTGGCGGCGGGGGCGACGGTGCTGCACGGCATCGTCAACCTGATCCCCGAACTGACCCGGCGCGCCCAGGGCTTTGTCACCGGCACGGACCTGTCCGGGCGCACCGCGCGCACCAAGGTGCTGGTGGGATCGGCAGCCGAGCTTGAACAGATGCGCCATGCCGTAACCGCTCAGTCCCGTGCCTTTCGCACCGCGGCGCAGCACCGGATCCGGATCGACCGCGGGCCAGGATCCACCGGTGTTCTCTATCTCGAGGACGGTGCGCAGACGATGGACTTTCCCTGCCGCTGGGACCCTTACAACCGGATCGCCGCGGGCACCTTTCCGCGCAGCACCCGCACGGATGAGCCGGCGCAAAAGCAGGCTGGCATCCACATCCCCGGCACCCGCCTGAACGGTCAGGGCAATGACCGGATCTACATCGCCGCCGAAGGCAGCAACCTGCATGGCAGCGGCAGCTTTCTTCTTGATCCTGCCGATCTGGCGCAGCTGCTGGCCGCGATCCCGGACGTGAACGCGTTCAACATCACCGTCACCGTGCGTGACATCTAACCCTCCCCGGAAAGGAGACCCAATCATGAGCCAAGGCACTGTCTACGTCGAAAACCGCGACTCGGCCGACCTGTTTGTCACCATCTACGATCGCAACACGGCCAGCGCCGATCCGATCTGGACGAACGAACGGCTGAACGACGACGAAACCAAGAGCCTGATCTGCGAGATCGACGGCGGCGGCGAGGCCAATCTGGAATGGATTGCCGTGCGCACCGACGATCCCACGGTCAAAAGCTCGGCGACCGAAAAGGTCGACGAAAACAGCACGCTTGAGGTGTATGCCAACTAGTCCTTCCCTCTGGTCTGGCACCACCGCAGGCCCCTTTGTTCGCGCACGTCTCTTGTTATGCGTGCATTGACAGAGGGGCCTGCCTTGCGTTTGGCTGGGGATATATTTGAGCTTTGGGATAGACGGATGCAATTTGAGCTGGAGCCGCTAGAGGACCGGAAAACCGCCACCAACCCTTATGTGGTCTGGGGCGAAGATGTCGGTGAGTATCTCAATTCGCGTGAATTTTACACCGCGAGCCGCGCCCAGATGAGCGATTTGCGCATGGTCTTTGTCCGCGCAAAGGATACCTCAAAGAGCGCTGAAGAGATTTTCGAGCAGGTCGAAAGCCTGACAACCTACAGGGTCGGAGAGGTGGAACGGGCGCTGGCGGCCTATCGCGCCGAGGACGAGCCGCTGGAATTCATCGCTACAGTCGATGCCACCTGGGACCTGATCGGCGGCGGCGGTGGAAATGAGACGGAATTTTTCGAACGGTTCGAGGTCATCGCAGCCGGCGCGCGCCTGTTTGGACTGTCAGACAGCGGTGCCGCGCTGCAAACCGTGCCTGACGTGGCGCCTGACCACGGACAAGACAAAACGCCCGTGGTCGCCGCGATCATCGACGACGGCATCCCTTATCTGAACAAACGTTTTTTCAATGGTGACGCGCCTCGGATCCAAAGCCTGTTGCTGCAAACCTCGGCCTGCTTGGTGCAAGGCGGTGTGGTGCAATCCTCGCGGGTCTTGGGCGCGGACGAGATCGCGCACCGCCGCGCTCAGGCAGATATTGCGGGCGAACAGGCGGTGTACAAAACCGCGCATCGCAGCGATCCTCTGCTGGCTGCAGGTGTGCCGACTGGCGTGCGCAAGACGGTCGAACAGGCGGCCAGCCACGGGGCCTTTATGCTGGATCTGATGGCCGGTGCTCCGCCCCATGCGGCCTCGGGCTCTTCACCGGCCGAAGACACGTTGCGCGGCATCCCGATCCTGGCGGCGCAATTGCCGCCGCAATCGGTGGATGACACGTCGGGCGCTCGGCTGGAATTGCCGATCCTCAGCGCCTTGCGCTGGACATTGGCGAAGACTGCCGAAATGAGGCCCAAGCCCAAGCCGCAGACGCCCATCAAACTGGTCGTGAACCTCAGTTTCGGGATGTCGGCCGGGTCCAAGGATGGCAATGGCCTGATGGAAACCGCGTTCGAGCGTCACGTGGCGCTGGCTGCGCGCGCCGGGATCGACATGCATCTGGTCCTGCCTTTTGGCAACGAATACCGCAGCCGGGGCGTCCAGGTTTCACCGCTTGACGTCAAGGACAACGCTGCATTCATCGAAACCTCGACCGAAGTGGTGGTCGGCCGCGCCGATGAAACACCCAGCTTTGTCGAAATCCGCGCAAAGGATTTGGCCAAGCTGCCAACCGATCTTGAAATTTCGGTGTCCGGGCCAGGCGGCGATCCATCCGGTTTTGTGAGCATTCCCGAAGGGGACAGCGCTGTTGTCACCCTGGACGGGCGGGCGCAGGGCCGGATTTTCCATGTCCCGGCCCAAAGCTATTTTGACACCGAACCCCACGCGGCGTCTTTGCTGTTCGCGCTGTCGCCCACGGCAGAGCCGCGGCGCAGGCCGACGGACTTCAAATTGCGCAGTGGCTATCCAAACAATCTTGATCTGGCGACGCCGGGCCGGTGGACCATCCGGCTGCGCCAGCCTGCCAACACCGAAACACCCTGCGAGGCGATCTTTCAGGTGCAGCGCGACGATTCCGCCTTTGGCTATCACAATCGCGGCGTGCAGACGGTGCTGGACGCTCGGACCGCGCATGTCGCGTCGGACCTGTTCCGCGACATGTCAGGCCTGCGCTCGGACAGCGAGATTACCCACCTGGGCACCAACACGACCTATGTCTCGCGGCGGCGCCAAACGGTGCCGGGCCGCGGAGGCATCTATGCCGTGGCGGCTGCCCGCGACTTTAAGCGCAAAGACGAAGCCAAGGATGATGTGGCGGCATCTTACTACAGCTCGGAGCGCGCTGATTGGTCTGCCCGCAGCGCGCCGGATATCGCGGTGGAAATTGATACCGCTGCGTCAAACCCCGGGGTAACCGCCAGCGGTACGGCCTCGGGCAGTGCCATGCGCCAGACCGGATCCAGCGCCGCCGCGGCCCTGTTCAGCCGCAGCTTGCTGACGGGCCGGGTTGGTAGCAAGGCAATGACCGTCCCCAAAGGAAAACAGAACCGATTGGGCAAACAGGTCGCGTCCCTGCCGGGCGAGCTGCGCAAGAAAGCGCGCCGCCGGACCGGGTAGCGCGCGATCAAAGCTCGGTTCTGGCGGCGGCGAACATCCGCGGCAGGATGCCATCTGCCGATCCGGCCGGCCGGCCAATCTTGACCGACGGGCGTGGATCACCTGTTGCATCCAGGCCGCCCGAAGCGAGCGCTGCGTTGACAGTCAGAAGGTCAAAATCCGTCAACAGAGCATCTGCGGCAAACACCCGTGCCGGCGTCGATCCGGCATTGTTGGCGTAGTTGACGATGATCTCGCCCGCCGTGATGCCCAGCATCGCGCCCGCCAGACTGTCTGTCGGATAATGCAGGCCCGCCACCGTGCGATTGTCGGCCACGCGCACCGCGACATTGAACGCCATGTCGGTCATGCTCGACAGCTCTGTGACCCGCCATTCGGCGCCCAGTCCTGCCTCTTTCAACCCTTTGAGAACCGTTGCCACGGCAAAGGCTTCGGTGGCATGGCCGCTGGGCCAGCTGCCATGGGTCGGCGTTTGCACGACAGGCAGGGCGCGCGGGTTCAGGTCAATCGGGCGCGGCACGTCAAAGCCGAACTTGAGCGGATGCACCAGATATCCCGCCACGCGGATCGCAGCTTCGAGCAATTCCAGCGTCCAGCGATGGCTTTCGTCATGCAGCCGCTCGGCCGAGCCAAAGAACGACAAGATATCGTCTTGCTGGACCAGGATTTCGTCCAGCCGCTCGCCCTTCAATGCGGCGGCGTCCGCAACAAAGCCCAGCTGAACCTGCGCGGCGGCATCCGTCATCGCGGGTTTGGCAAGCGTCAACGCCGCGCTGTGGGTCACGACGCCCTTGGCGGCGTCAACTTCCGTGGCCATCACCTGCCCGCTGGTGCCGTCTGACTGCGCCTTGGCCAGGCGGAACAGCTTGTCATCGATCAGAACTTCGCGCGGGATCGGGGCCAGACGCCGCACGCGATCCCATTGCGACCCCGGTGATGTCTTGGTCGCCGCGCCTGCCGGGAAATCCCCGTTCCAGTATCCGCGGATGCCTTCGGCCTGTGTCAGCAGGGCGGCGCTCAGGCTGCCCGAGCTTTCCGATCCCGGGTGGTCCGTATCATCGCCCGCCTTGCCGACCTTGCCGGTTTTCCCTGTTTTGCCGGTTTTTCCCGTCTTTCCGGTTTTGCCCGTCTTTCCCGTAAAAGTTGCCATAAAACATTCCCCATTCTACAAATGCGGAGATACTGAGTTAATTTTTCATTTGGGTAAAGTCTGTCGGGTGCCAATTTCCGACATCCCGAATTGAGCGTGTCCCAGGGGATTTCTTGTGGGTTCTGACGTTTTAAATATTACGCTGATTGGCCCATTGCGGGCCGTGGATGCCAAGGGGCAGGATCTGACGCCCAAGGCGTCCCGGGTGCGCGGGCTCTTGGCTCTTTTGGCCGAGCCGCCATTGCGCAAACGCACGCGCCGCTGGCTGGCCGCGCATCTGTGGAGCGACCGGCCCTTCGACAAATCCAGCATGAACCTGCGCAACGCTCTGTTCGAGCTGCGCAAGGCCTTTGGCCCCTGCCGCGATGTGGTGTGCTCGGACCGCACCGATGTGTGGCTGGACCCGTCGCGGGTGTCCGTGGACCCCGGCGACATGACCGCGGCACCATCGCAGATCATGCTGCTGGAAGGGCTCGACATCAAGGACGAGGCGTTTGAGGACTGGCTGCGCACGCTGCGCTCGGGCAGTCAGACCGACATCGCGCCTGTGCAGGACACCGGCGGTATCAAGGTGGTGTCACGGGTTGGCGCGGTGACCAGCAGCACGGATCGCATTTCTGCCGGGATCCTGGCCGATCAGGTCAGCCAGAACCTCGAGGATATGGTCGGATCGGTGCGCAGCGCAGCCGGGATCGGGCGCAGCGACATCGAGATCACCACCCATATGTCGGAAACGGCCGAAACGGCGATGCTGTCCGCGCAGGTCGTGCACGGCCCCACCGACACCATTCTGTTTTCGGGCTACCGCGAGCTGACGCGCCCCGGTGGAGCGCTTGTCACCTCGCAACAGGTGGCCGAATTTTCGCACACCGTGGCCACGCGCGCGCTTGCCAAGCTGCCGCATGTGGCGGCGCTGAACAGCGACGAGATCATCGCGCTGGGTTTTGGCGAAGTGGGGCGGCGCCGGCTTTTTTCCTATCGCCCCGGCGAGGTCGAGGCCGCGGGCAAGCTGTTCGAACAGGCGTTTGATGCCGATCCCGGAGGTATTTTCCTTGCCTGGCTTGCGTTTCAAAAAACGGCTCTGGTGATCGAAGGCATGGTTCAGCGCACGCCAGACCGGCTGGAAGACGCCGAAAGCCTATTGCGCAGGGCCACCGAGCTGAGCCCGGAAAGCGCGCAGGTGCGCGGGTTGGTGGCCTTGGTACGGCTGATGCTCTTCGATGATTTTGACGCGGCGCTTGCTGCCGCCGAGGCGGGGCTGAGACGCAACCCCAATTGCCTGATCTCGCGTCAGGCCATGGCGATGACCGCTGGCGCGTTCGGCGACAAACAGGCCGCCTACCGCGAAACATCGTTCTGCCGCCCTGCCCTTGAAAATGACGACGCACGGCATCTTTGGGATCTGTACCACGGGCTGGTCTGTATCGCGACCGACCGGTTTGACGAGGCACTTGCCGCGCTGTCCTCGGCGGCCAAACGCTGTCCGACTTTCAAGGCGCCGCACCGGCAATTGCTTGCCTTGCAGATGCAACGCGGTGACGTGGACCAGGCGCGGTTTCACATGGACCAGCTGCGCACCATCGAGGCGGGGTTCACTCTCGACGCCTATCTGAACGATCCCG
Organism: Pseudaestuariivita sp.; assembly: GCA_020629995.1. Lineage (GTDB taxonomy): Bacteria > Pseudomonadota > Alphaproteobacteria > Rhodobacterales > Rhodobacteraceae > Pseudaestuariivita. The sequence continues at coordinate 9,779 of JAHDCH010000016.1, forward strand.
AATATCCGGCGGACACGCTGCGCAGCAAAGGGTTGCTGACGCAGTCCTTTGACGGCCTCGTGTAATCGCGCATACCGCTGCTTTCGGTGCCGTTTGTGCGCGAGGCGGGCAAAACGGGTGAAGATCGATATGAGTATATTGATTTATATTCAGACGGTTGAAGTTCATTCTTAAAGCGAAACCTCAACCAACGCACAACATGGATTGGCAAGCCCGGCAACATGGGTCTATCACAAATGGGCAACGACAGGAGCCCGTGCCATGCATCTCGCCCGTTTCCCGCGCGTCCATCTCGCGCATCTTTCCACGCCTCTTGAACCCATGGAGCGGCTGTCAAAAGAGCTGGGCGTCGAGCTGTGGATCAAGCGCGATGATTGCACCGGCATGTCCACCGGCGGGAACAAAACGCGCAAGCTGGAATTCCTGATGGCCGAAGCGCTGGACCAGGGCGCGGACATGGTGATGACGCAGGGCGCGACGCAAACCAACCACGGGCGCCAGACCGCGGCATTTGCGGCCAAGCTGGGCCTTGGGTGTCATATCCTGCTTGAGGATCGGACGGGCTATCAGGACGGGAACTACAACACCAACGGCAACGTGCTGCTGGATCACCTGCACGGCGCGACCACGCAGAAATTTCCCGGCGGCCACGACATGCCCGCCGAGATGGAGAAAGCCGCCGAGGTGATGCGCGCCAAGGGGCACAAGGTGTATGTGATCCCCGGTGGCGGATCGACCCCGACCGGAGCGCTGGGCTATGTGAACGCCGCATTCGAGCTGGTGTCGCAGGCCAATGACCGTGGCCTGAAGATCGACAGGCTGGTGCATGCGACCGGATCCTCGGGCACGCAGGCGGGTCTGGTGACGGGCATGTGCGCAATGAACGCGCAAATCCCCGTCCTTGGGATCGGCACCCGCGCGCCCCAGCCCAAACAGGAACAGATGGTCTATGACCTTGCGTGCCGCACGGCGGAAAAGCTGGGCTGCGCCGGTGTCGTCAAACGCGAGGACGTGATGGCCAACACCGACTATGTCGGCGACGGATACGGCCTGCCCACCGAAAGCGGGATCGAGGCGATCCGCATGTTTGCCGAACTGGAAGGTATCCTTCTTGATCCGTGCTATTCGGCAAAGGGCGCGGCGGGGCTGATCGACCTTGCGCGCAAAGGCGCGTTCAAGGGTGAGCGGGTCGTCTTTCTGCACACGGGCGGCGCGGCGGCGCTGGGGGGCTATGACTTTGCCTTTGCGCACCAGGACCGGTGGGTCACGATTTGACCCCTGCCCTACAGCAGGTCCCAGACCTGCCGGGCTGCAGGCCCAAGCGCGGCAGCATCGCTGAGCGCGGCGATCTTGAGCCGGGTGCGCCAGGCGCCCCCGCCCACGGGCACCACGTCGCCGCGTGACAGCTCGGCGGCGACGGCGGTTTGCGGCAACCAAGCCACGCCCGCGCCCTGCAACACGCGGCGTTTGACCGTTTCGACCAGCCCGTCGATGTAGATCGTTTCCAGCGGCGGTTTGTGCGGCCCCGCGATGCCATCCACGACCATGTCGAGGAACGAAGACCGTTCATAGGCCAGGTACGGGATCGGCGCCGCGCCGGGGGCGTCAAGGTTCCAGCCGCCTGTCCGCGCCGCGGTGGCCGCCGCCACCGGGATCAGATGATCGTCGTGCAGGTCCTTGCGCGCCAGCGCGGCCTCGTCGATGCGGGGCGACACCGCGCGGTGATAATAGCACAGCATGATATCCACCGCGCCTTCGATCAGCAGCTCGCAACAGGTGCTGAGGGAATCAGACACCACCCGCGTGCGCAGATCCGGCAGATCGTTTTGCATGTCATCGATCCGCCCGGCCAGGTAATTTGCCGAAATCGTGTGCAAAACCGAGAATCGCACAAAATTTGACGTGCCGCGATCATCGTCGGCCCGGATCGCCGAACGGGTCTCGGTCAGTTGCGTGACCGCGTTCTGGGCCACGGGCAAAAGCTGGGACCCGGCTTCGGTCAGCTGCACGGGATAGGTGGCCCTGTTGATCAGCGGCGCTCCAGCCCAGCTCTCCAACGCTTTGATTCTGCGACTGAATGCAGATTGCGTGATGTTCCGCTCTTCGGCGGCGCGGGTAAAGTTGAGGGTGCGCGCAAGGCACTCAAAGTCCCGCAGCCAGTTCAGATCCATGGCGTGCCACCTCCGTTTCCAGCCGAAATTAGCGCAAACTATGCAAGATGCGAATAGTTTGATGCCATGTTCGAATTGGCTCTGGCGTCGGCCCCGCTCCTATCGTGAACCGACTGGCCTGCCCTGCCCCACGGCCATGGTGGACCAACGTCACAAGATGACGCCGCAACCGGCGCGCACTCAACAGAGGAGACGACCATGAAACACCAAGTCAAAACGCTCAGCCTTGCCGCGGCGGTCAGCCTGTTCGCGCTGCCCGCGGTTGCGGCCGAAGAGGTCAAGATCGGGCTGCCATCCTGGACCGGCGCTCAGGCCATCGGCCACGTGCTGGGCGAAATCGTGACCTCGCGCATCGGCGGCACGGTCGAATATGTGCCCGGCAACAACGCGACGATTTTCCAGGCGATGGACCAGGGTAAAGGCGACATCGACGTGCACCCGGACGTCTGGCTGCCCAACCAGGAAAGCTTTACCAAGAAATATGTCGACGAGGCGGGCACCGTGACCCTGTCGTCGAACCCCTACGAGGGCAATCAGGGCTTTTGCGTCACGCAGGATTTTGGCACCGCCAACAACATCACCGACATCGCAGATCTGGGCCGCCCGGATGTCGCCGCGCTGATGGACAGCGATGGCAACGGCAAAGGCGAGATGTGGATCGGCGCGCCCGGCTGGGCCTCGGCCAACGTCAACGAGGTCAAGACGCGCGACTATGGCCTTTTGGATTTCATCGAACCGATCCGCGCCGAAGAAAGCGTCAAGACCGCGCGCATCAAGGACAGCATCGCCAAGGGCGAAGGCTATGCGTTCTATTGCTACAAGCCGCACGCAGTGTGGTTCATGTTCGATGTGCAGATGCTGACCGAGCCGACCTATGACCCGGCCAAATACGTGATGGTTCAGCCGTCGGACGATGCCGATTGGTACGAAAAATCCTCGGTCGCGACCAAGGATGCTTTGAAAAACGTGCAGATCGCATGGTCGAACTCGCTCGAGGATCGCTCGCCTGCGATTGCCGAATTCTTTTCGAACTTTGCGCTGACCGCGGATGACGTCAGCGGTCTGGCCTACGAGATTTCGGCCAATGGCGTCGATCCGGCCGATGCGGCCAAGGCCTGGGTCGAGGCGAACTCGGACCGCGTGGACGCGATGCTGGGCCTCTGACGCCCGCCTTTGAAACTGCCGCTCTCCGCCTTGGTGGAGGGCGGCCCCTTCGCCCCGTGCCTGCCCCAACCAGAGAAACGACATGACAGACGACACCGTCGTGGAGATTTCCAATGTCTGGAAGATATTCGGAGACCGCGCGCAGGACGCCTTGCGCGCCGTGCGCGAACAGGGCCTGACCAAGGCTCAGGTGCTGGCCGAATACAATGCCGTGGTGGGCGTGGCGGATGTCAGCCTGTCGGTGAACCGGGGCGAGATTTTCTGCGTCATGGGTCTGTCGGGCAGCGGTAAATCCACGCTGGTGCGCCATTTCAACCGCCTTCTGGAGCCGACCGCCGGCAAGATCGAGATCGAGGGCACTGACGTGATGGCTCTTGGCCCGCGCGAGCTGCAGCAGTTTCGCAATCAGAAGATCGGCATGGTCTTTCAGAACTTTGCCCTGATGCCGCACCGGTCGGTTCTGGACAACGTGGCGATGCCGCTGGAAATCCGGCAGGTGCCCAAGAACGAACGCATGAGGCAGGCCGCAGCCATCCTCGACATCGTAGAGCTGGGCGCATGGGGATCGAAATTCGCGCATGAGCTGTCGGGCGGCATGCAGCAGCGCGTCGGCCTTGCGCGCGCTCTGGCCGCCAACCCCGATGTGCTGCTGATGGACGAGCCGTTCTCGGCGCTGGACCCGCTGATCCGGCGACAGCTGCAGGACGAATTTATCCGCCTCAGCAAGATTTTGAAAAAGACCACCATCTTCATCACTCATGATCTGGACGAAGCGGTGCGCATCGGTGACCGCATCGCCATCATGCGCGACGGGATGATGGTGCAGATTGGCACCGCCGAAGAGATCGTGATGGAGCCTGCCGATGACTACGTCGCTGATTTTGTCGCCGGGATCTCGCGGCTCAAGGTGGTGCATGCCCATGCGGTGATGCAGCCGCTGGACGCACATATCGCACGCCACGGCCCCCTGCCCGCGGATGCGACCCGCGTGGCCGAGGATGAAACGCTCAGCACGCTGATCACCATGGCCATCGACGACGACAATCCGATCATCGTGCAAACGGGCGGCAAGGATGCCGGTATCATCACCCGCGCCGATCTGTTGCGCACCGTGATCGAAGGGACCGAAGTATCATGACCGACGCATCGCAGGATCTGGGTGTGAACCCGCTCGAAGACACGTCTTCGGACGCGGCGCTGGCCTATGCCGAGGAACGGCGCGACAGCATCCGCACCTTTGTGCGCACCAGCCCCGACTATTACATCCGCATGTTCGACAAGATCGGCGCGTCCGCGCGGTTCACGCCGACATTCAACGCCATGGCGGGCCTGTTCGGGCCGATCTGGTTTGGCGCGCGGGGGCTGTGGAGCTGGGCCCTGCCCTTTTTGATCCTCGAGGCGCTGGCCTTTGTGCAGATCGCGCGCGGCCTGTTCGGAGACCTGGCCGCAGATGCCATGGCACGCATTGCCTCGATCGAGGGCACGTTGGAGCTGCGCCGCAAACAGCTGGAGGCCGCGATCGAAAACGGGTCGGACCGGGTGGATGCCTTTCAGCGCGCAGTCGATTCCCTTGAGGCCAATATCGGCGGTATCCGCGCCGAGGCCGAAGCGCTGGCCGCCGAAGGCCCGACCATCGCGCTGACCGGGCTGATCCTGTTGATCGTGGTCAAGATCGCGCAATCCCTGGTCGCCAACTGGGCTCTTGAGGCGCGCTTTTCCGATTGGATCTCGGATCGGACAATCCGGTCAGGGATGCCGATATCGCAGATCGTCTTCAGCGCGATCTTCATGGTTCTGATCGTAGCTGCGGCGATGCTGCACTACAGTTTTCCCGGCCGCTTCACGCTGCTCAGCGATTTCCCGACCGATCCGGACATCCGGCTGGTCAGTATTGACGGGGTCGAGGCTTTCTTTAACTGGGCCGTGCTGAACGGTGAGGCGCTGTTTGACGCCATCACCTATTGTATCCGCGCCGTGCTGGACGCGCTGGAATTGGTGTTTGTGAGCACGCCGTGGATCGTGATTGCCGCGCTGATCATCTTGCTGACGTGGCTGACGGCAGGGGTTCGGATGGCGATCTATTCGGGCGCGTTCCTGGCCTATATGGGCCTGCTTGGGTTTTGGGAAAAGGCGATGACCACGCTGGCGCTGTTGGGGACGGCGGCCTGCCTGTCGATCCTGATCGGAATTCCCCTGGGCATGTTCGCGGCGCGGCGGCCCCGGTTCTACAGCTTTATTCAGCCGATCATGGACTTCATGCAGACCATGCCCGCCTTTGTGTTCATGATCCCGGTGATCGCATTCTTCGGCACGGGCAAGCCCGCGGCGGTGGTGACCACGATGATCTTTGGCGGCACACCGGTCGTGCGGCTGACGGTGCTGGGCCTGCGCGGCGTGCCGGAGTCGGTGCGCGAGGCGGCGATCAGCTTTGGCGCGAACAAATGGTATCTGCTGACCAAGGTGGACCTTCCGCTGGCCAGCCCGTCGATCCGGGCGGGCATCAATCAGACCATCATGCTCAGCCTCGCGATGGTTGTGGTGGCCTCGCTGATCGGCGCCAAGGGGCTGGGCGAAGACGTGCTGGAGGCGCTGCAATACGCCAACGTGGGTCAGGGTATCCTTGCGGGCTTCTCGATCCTGTTCTGTGCCATGATCCTTGACCGGATCGTGCAGGGCGGACGCAAATGACACCTTTGGTCCTGGTCCATGGGTTCATGGGCGGCAGCGCGCAATGGGCGCCGCAGATAGAGGCGTTGGCGGGTCATGGTCTCATCGCGCTTGATCTGCCCGGGTTTGGCGCGCTGTCGCACCTGCCTGCGCCTGCACGGATCAAAGATTTTGCCCGGTCTGCGCTGGATCAGCTGGATGCGCGCGGCACTGGCCAGTTTGACCTGATGGGCCATTCCATGGGCGGGATGGTGGCACAGGAAATGGCCCTGCTGGCACCCGGCCGGGTGCGCCGCCTGATCCTGTATGGCACCGGTGCAACCGGCGTGTTGCCGGGCCGGTTTGAAAGCATCGACACTTCAAAGCGGCGCGCGGATGCCGATGGGGCGCAGGCCACGGCGCGGCGCATCGCGGCCACATGGTTTCTGGACAAGGAAGACGCCCCCGCCTACCCGGCATGCGCCGCCCTCGCCGAGCGCAGCTCTTTGCAGGCGATTCACGCGGGGCTTGATGCGATGCAGGCCTGGGATGGCTCTGCCCGCCTGCCCGATCTGAGCGCGGAAGCTGCGCTGGTGATCTGGGGTGACGGCGACCGCACCTATCCCTGGAGCCAGACAGAACGGCTGTGGCACGGTGTACCCGGCGCGCGGCTCGCCGTTGTTCCGGGCTGTGCCCATGCGCCGCATCTCGAAAGACCCGATTTGTTCAACGCGCTTGTGGCAGATTTTTTGGCAGATTGACCCACCGGGGCTGCCTTTGGCGGAATATCCCTCTTTTTGAGACCCGATCCGTGCAGCCCGACAATACTTACCTGAAAAGTTCGTTTATTGCGCCGCAGGTGATGGACAGCTGCAAGCCACGCGTTTTAAACCCGGAAGGCGCTGGGGGGCATCATGCAATCAATCCTAATCCTGAACGGTCCAAACCTGAACCTGCTGGGGCAACGTCAGCCCGAGGTCTACGGGACCACGACGCTGGATGATATCGGCGAGATGTGCGCCGAACACGCGCGGCGCTGCGGGGTCGAGATCGAGTTCGCGCAATCCAACCACGAAGGCGCGATGATCGACCTGATCCATCAGGCCAAATCGCTGCATGACGGGATCATCCTGAATGCGGGTGCCTACACGCATACGTCCGTGGCCTTGCACGATGCGCTGGCCTCGGTCGAGCTGCCGGCGATCGAACTGCATCTGTCGAACGTCCACGCGCGTGAGACGTTCCGTCACAGGTCTTATCTGGCCCCTGTTGTCACCGGGATCATTTGCGGTTTCGGCGCAAACGGCTATCGTCTGGCAATGGATGCCATGTGCGGTTTGCTGGAGGATTCCGCGTGAAGACCAACCTGCGTCAGTACCTGATCGACATCACAAACGCCCCTTCGATCGAAGAGATGTGGGAGCTGCATACGCGCGTGATGGCGGAATACGGGTTTCACCGGCTGCTGTACGGCTTTACCAACTTCCGGACCGAGCATTCGCTGGGTGATCCCAACGATTTTCTGCTGCTGACGAACCACGATTCCGACTACATGGACGGGTTCATCAAGCAGGGCATGTTCTCGGACGGTCCGATGTTGCGTTGGGCGCTGGAAAATGACGGCGCGCAAAGCTGGGCCCGCGTGGCCGAGCTGGCGGCAAGCGACAACATTCCGGCCAGCATGGCCCGCACGATTGAATTCAACCGCGCGCATGGCGTGATTGCCGGCTACACGGTCAGCTTCAAGGCCGTATCGCCCCGATCCAAGGGGGCGATTGCCCTGGTGGCGCGCCCGGGCCTCAGCCAGGATGACGTGGACGAGCTATGGGCCGAATTCGGCACCGACCTGACGGTGATGAATAACGTCGCCCACCTCAAGATCCTCAACCTGCCCTTCCACGTTTCGGGCCGCACCCTGACCAAGCGGCAGTTGGAAGCATTGCAATGGGTGGGTGACGGAAAGACGATGCAGGACATCGCCACGATCATGGGCCTGACACAAGCCACGGTCGAAAAGCACCTGCGTCTCGCGCGCGACGCGCTGGATGTCGACACCACCGCGCAGGCGGTGCTGAAAGCGGCTTTTCAGAACCAGATGTACCTGGTGGATCGCTAGGACGATTCGCTCCAGGGTGAAAGATTCTGTCGCAATCAGACGGGTTTCCGATCATTCCTAAGTCAGGAAATCCTGACCCATCACGGAAATCGGGCCTATCTTGCGCGTCGAAAGAAAATTTTACCCTTTGGAAAAATAACCGCTTAGCGCCCTCAAACCGCTTTGATCCGGCGGCGGCGGCCAATGGTAGGGAATCCCCTACTGTATGACGTTGCGTCCTTTGGGCATTCTAATCGTGTTCCGTGAGTGGTGGCTTTGGCCTGGAACGTTGGGTCCGATCCTTCCGATTTGAAGGCTCTTGGGTTCTACATCTACCGGGAAACCGGCGCCGGCCTCGAGGTGTATTTCCGCCAAAAGGTCGGCAACTTTCGCCGCTTCGGCTCATCCCCATTGCTTGGGGCGGCAGATCATAGAACGGCATCGCTCCGGGAGCGGTGCCGTTTTTTGGTTTGGCAAGTGCTGGTCTTGCCCCGGCGCGATGCGCCATTGTGGTGCGCGAGGCAAGGTCAGGAGGCAAACCATGAAGATCACCGTCAACGGCGCAGAGCTGTTCTTTGACACAGCTGGCAGCGCCTTGGCGCCGGATGCACGCGGCATGCGCGAAAAGCCGGTGCTGCTGATGCTGCACGGGGGTCCGGGGTATGACCAGATGACGCTGCGCCCCTATTTTGATCGCTACGCCGATGCATTTCAGGTGATCTACCTTGATCACCGTGGGTGCGGACGCTCCACCGGCGGGCCAGAGGGGTGGCGGCTGGATCAATGGGCTGACGATGTGGCAGGTTTCTGCGCTGCACTGGGGGTCTCGCGGCCCGTGATCTTTGGGCAATCCTTTGGTGGGATGGTCGCGATGCAAGTGGCGGCGCGGCACCCTGCCCTGCCCGCGCGGCTGATCCTGTCATCAACCGCTGCGCGGTTCCGTCTGGATGCCACGGTCGAAAAGGCGCGCGCGCTGGGTGGGGATACAGCGGCCGATGTCGCGCGCGATTTCTTCACCACGCCGACACTGGCCAGTTACGAGACCTACAACCGGGTCTGCCTGCCGCTGTACAATGGCGCGCGCGCCTCTGGCGGTGCCGCGATCAAATCCCGTTCGATCGAGCGGCCCGAGGTGGCGATCCATTTCTTTGCGGGCGAGATGAAGCAAATGGACCTGCGTTCCGGCATCGAGGGACTGTCGTGCCCGACGCTGGTGCTGGCGGGGGGCGAAGATCCGGTGACCCCGCCGATCTGTTCCGAAGAGATCGCAGCCGCGATTGGCCCCGCCGCGCAGCTTGAGTTCTTTCCAGCCTGCGGCCACGGGGTGCACCGCGACGATCCGGACGGGGCCGAGCGTGTGATGCGGGCCTTTCTGGACGGTATCTGAGGGACGGCTGAAGTTTCACGCGCCCTGCCCAAAAGAAAAGGGCCCCGCCGAACTGGCGAGGCCCCCTTGATCTGGTCCAAACCGGATTGGGTTTAGCCACCCATCGTCTTGGCGACTTCTGCGGCGAAGTCTTCTTCCTTTTTCTCGATGCCTTCGCCCACTTCCATGCGGACGTAGCCGGTGATCTCGACACCGGCGTTCT
>JAHDCH010000326.1 GCA_020629995.1 Pseudaestuariivita sp.
CGTGAAAAGATCGCCAAGCATGGCGCGACCTGCTGGCTGGTCAACACCGGCTGGACCGGTGGCGCCTTTGGCGAGGGCGAGCGAATGCCGATCAAGGCGACCCGCGCCCTTTTGACCGCCGCTCTGGATGGCTCTCTGGCCGATGCGACCTTCCGCAAGGATCCCAACTTTGGCTTTGACGTGCCCGTCGCTGCGCCCGGCGTGCCCGAAGTGCTGCTCGACCCGCGCCGCACTTGGGAAAACAAGGCCGCCTATGACGCCGCCGCCGACAAGCTTGTGGGCATGTTCGCTGACAATTTCGAACAATACATCCCCCACATCGACGATGACGTCAAAGCCGTCGCCATCGGCTGACATCCATTGTTGCTCGGGCTCCACCGGGCGCCTCGAACCAGCAACGCCCCCGATTTCGGGGGCGTTTCCTTTTGGCAGGCCTCAGGGGCCGGGGCGCAGGGCGCTGGGGCTTTGGCCAAACTCGCGGCGGAACGCCCGGGCAAATCCGTCGGGCGAGCCGTATCCATAGCGGCGCGCGATCCGGTCCACGCGGTGGCCCCGCGCCATGTCCTGCCGCGCCATGACCAGCCTCCAGCGGCGCAGGTAGCTGCCCGGGCTTTCTCCGACGACGCTGTGAAACAATTCGGCAAAGCGTGACCGTGACAGGCCCGCTTCGGCAGCCAGCTCCTCTGCACTCCATGCGTGGCCGGGTTTGTCGTGGATCGCCACGATGGCCCGGCTCAGCCTTGGATCGGCCAGCCCGCCCAGCACGCCCGACGCTGTTGCGCCCCTCTCGATCAGATGGCGCATCAGGCGGACAAAGATCACCTCGCCCAGCCGGTTCAGCACCATCGGCGCTCCGCAGCGCTGGCCCGCCATTTCGGCCTGCATCACCTCGGCCACCGCGCGCAGGCCCGCGTCTTCGGCCAGATCCGCCTCGACCCTCTCGGGCAAGGCCGCCAGCAGCGGGTTCGCCTCGCCTCCAAAGGCCACGTGCGCCGTCAAGTGCCCGTCGCTCTGCGCCACGCCCTCGCCCCTTGGCAGGAACGTGATGCGGCAGCCGCCCTCGCCCGTCTCCACGGCCAGATTGGCCCGCGTGGCCGGTGCCGGCGTGACGGTCAGGTGAAAGCGGTCGATCAGCGTCGACAATCGGTCAATCTCGGCCATCTCACCTCCATTTTCGGACAAAAGGTCGGATAATTCGGATCAGGAATACATTTTGTCCGGCTATCTCTCAAGGCACAGCTTTCATCAAAGGATCTCTGCCATGCTGATGCCCCGCCAAAAGACCCCCGATCTTGCCCTGCCCACCCTGGACGGCGCCGGCTTTGACCTGTCCTCGCAACAGACCGAACGTGGCACGATCGTCTGCTTCTATCGCGGCCTGCACTGCCCGATCTGTGCAACCTACCTCAAGGAATTCGACAAGCTTGCGCCCAAATTTGCCGAACGCGGTGTGGATTGCGTGGCTGTGTCATCCGATGGCGCCGAACGCACCCAGGCCATGGCCGACAAGATCGAGAACGCCAACCTGCGCTTTGCCCACGACCTGCCTTTGCAGACCGCTCGGGACTGGGGCCTTTATATCTCGACCTCGCGCGGCAAGACGTCGATCGGGATTGAAGAGCCGGCCCTGTTTTCCGAACCGGGCCTGTTCATGGTGACGCCCGAACAGACGCTCTACTATGGCTCGGTCCAGACCATGCCCTTTGTGCGCCCGCATTTTTCGGAACTGGTCGGCGCTTTGGATTTCGCCATCGCCAACAACTACCCTGCGCGTGGTGAATACACCGGCGCTGTCTGAGGCTGGCGGGGATGGGTCAAATGACCCATCCTACACGCCGAACCTCGCCAATCCCGTGGATGGCGGGCGGGCGGCCTAGCCCGTGATCCCGCGCCGGATCAGGTTCGCTCCGGCCACCAGCAGCACCAGCAGCGTCAGGCGGCGGAAGGTCGCCTGATCTATCCGCCCCTGCAACCGCATCCCCAGCCACATCCCAAGACAGGCGGGCAGGACCAGCGCGCCAGAGAACGCGGCGCCCTCGGCGTCCAGCACGCCCGACTTGATATGCGACACCACCAGCAGCACGGACCCCGTGCCATAGATCACGCCCTGCACCCGCATCGCCACGTCCTTGGCCGTGTCAAACGCCGTCAGCATGATCACCGTCGGCGGGCCCCATACGCCCGACAGCCCGCCCATGATGCCCGCCACCACCCCGATGGCGGCCTGCAGCCGCCCGGGCCGCTCGGCGCTCAGCTTTAGCGTCAGGCCTGCCAACTGCGTCAGCGCAAAGACAAAGACCGGCACCCCGAGGATCACAAAGAACGTGCGCGCCTCCAGATACGGCACCGCCTGCGCCGCAATCACCAGGCAGACACCGCCAATCAGCATGAACGGGACGAATCGCTTCGCATCTGCCCATGCCGCGCGTGGGCCCTGCGCCAGCGCCTGCCCCACGTTTGTCACCAGTGTCGGCAGGATCAACCCGGCCAACGCAAGCTCGGGCGCTATGAAACTGCCGATCCCCGAAATAAAGATCATCGGCATCGCAAAGCCGACCAATCCCTTCACAACGCCCGCAAACACCGCAATCCCTGCGCACAGCAGCCAGAATCCCGGTGACATCAACTCGACAAGCGCATCCATGCCCCGGTCTTAGCACCCGCGTCAGCACGCCACATCGAAAATCGGGCGCGCAACTTTAAACCATTCCACAACGCGACCTGAGTATTTTTGTTGCGCTGCAACTGCGAAAAGCATTATGCAGGCGCAATATGTTTAAAGGAGGCCCGATATGGCGCATGATGGTCAGGATATGATGCTTGATACACCGGTGATCCTGCCGGACCTCTTGGCGCTGACCCGCGCCGCGCTGCCGCCGGCCGAGGACATCCTTGCCCGAGCGAAGACTTCTGTCGCCGCGATGGTGACCAAGGACGGCCGCGTCTCGGGCGGCCTGATCGAAGCGCACCAGACGGCGGCCCACGGGCTGGCCTGGCTGGCGACCTATGTCGAATCCCTGCGCCAGATGCAGCACTGGGCCGATGCGCTGGAGGCCGAGGGCAAGTTCCTTGAGCTGGAACAGCTGATCCACCAGATCGCCTTTGGCGAATACCTCTGGCAGCTCTACGGCGGCA
>JAHDCH010000327.1:0-1183 GCA_020629995.1 Pseudaestuariivita sp.
TTTCGCTCAGGAACTCGACCGTGGCGATCTTGACCGTGCGGCCCGCCGTCAGCTCGAGCCCGTTGTTGCGGTCCAGATCGTGCAGACCCTTTTCAAAGGTCTCGATCACCCGCACCAGCGCCTCTCCCTCGCGGGTCAGTTCCCAGCGCGACTTTTTCTTGACGAACAGAACCGTGCCGTAGATTTCGGTCATCTTGTGAATGTGACGCGACACCGTGGCCGTGTTGGTATCCAGACTTTTTGCAGCTGCCGTCATGGACCCACACCGCGCCAGGGCGATGACATACCTGTACCCATCCCACTTCTGCATGATGTGCTCCTTCGTTCGTGCACAACTTCGACAATCCCGAACGCGGAACCGCCGCCTGACGCGCCGTTTCTCAAGGTCCTTGCCGTGTTGGCCCCGAAAGTTTGTGCCGCCAGCCAAGTCAAGGCGGCCGTTTCGTGCAGGATCAAAAGGTAGCTGCGTCGTGAGTAAAGAATGCTTGGCACGAAATAATCTTACAAGGAAAACATACTACAAAAAGCTCTGCGGATCAATGTCGACCGCCAACCGGAGCGCGCCGCGCAGCCGCAGCTGCGACACCCACCGCGCCACGGCTTGTTGCATTTTCACGTTTTTCTCACTCTTTACCAACAGCCTGACCCGGTGACGCCCCCGCACGCGGGCGATGGGCGCAGGGGCGGGCCCGTAGACCTGCGCGCCAATACGTCGCAATGCCGCATCGTTGCGCGCAAGAAACGCGCCGGCGTCATGCGCCTCGGTCAGATCGGTCGAAGACAGGATGATTCCCGCCATCCGCCCAAAGGGGGGTACCCCCGCGGCGCGGCGCTCTTCGGCCTCGGCGGCCCAGAACGCCTCCTGGTCGCCGCCCAGAATCGCCCGGATCACCGCATGATCGGGCTGATAGGTCTGCAGCATCGCCACGCCCGGCGCTTCGGCCCGGCCCGCCCGGCCCGCCACCTGCTGCATCAACTGGAACGTGCGCTCGGCCGCGCGCGGATCAGCGCCATGCAGGCTCAGGTCCGCATCCACGACGCCCACCAGCGTCAGCTTGGGAAAGTTGTGCCCCTTGGCCACCAGCTGAGTGCCCACGATGATGTCGGCGCCGCCCTCCGCGATCCCCTCGATCTCGGCCTTCAGCGCGCGGGCCGAGCCGAACATGTCCGACGACAGCGTCGC
>JAHDCH010000327.1:1283-3121 GCA_020629995.1 Pseudaestuariivita sp.
GGCGACACCCATGTTCCGCCCTGCATCTGCTGGCTGCGCATGTCGATCGCGCGCATCTCGGGCAGGACCGCATCGCCAAAACGCGAGGTCAGGCTCAGATGCGTATATTTGCCCTCCTGCGCGTTGGCCCAGCTTTCAAGGCTTGGCGTGGCCGAAGCCAGCACCGTGCGCGCCCCGCAGATCGCCGCGCGCAGCACCGCCATGTCCCGCGCGTTATAGAGGACGCCGTCTTCCTGTTTGTACGAGGTGTCGTGCTCTTCATCGACAACGATCAGCCCCAGGTTCTGAAACGGCAAAAACAGCGACGACCGCGCGCCCACCACCACCTGCGCCTGCCCTTCGGCCACCATGCGCCAGACGCGGCGGCGTTCGGTCATGGTCACGCCCGAGTGCCACTCGGCCGGTTTCGCGCCAAAGCGTTCGTGTATCCGGGTCAGGAATTGCTCGGTCAGCGCGATCTCGGGCAGCAGCACCAGCGCCTGCCGCCCGGCGCGCAAGGCCGCCGCCACGGCCTCCAGGTACACCTCGGTCTTGCCCGACCCGGTCACGCCCTGCAGCAGCGTGGTGCCATAGGCTCCGCTGGCCACGCCCTCGGCCAGCCGCGCGGACGCCTCGGCCTGATCTGCGGTCAGCTCTTTGCCCGGCAGCGCGGGATCCAGCGGCGGAAAGGGCGCATCGCGCGGGCTGTCCTCTTCGGCGACCACGCCTTGCGTCACCAGCCCCTTGACGACGGATGTCGACACTCCCGCCATCTCGGCCAGCTCTTTCAGCGTAAAGGCCAGCGTGCCGTACTCCTCGAGCGTCTCTACCACCCGCGTGCGCGCCGCCGTGGCGCGGTCAGGCTGTCCCTGCCCCAGCCGGTAGACCTTGCGCATCGACGGCGGATCGCCCAGCCCGGGCGACCGCGTCGCCAGACGCAGCATCGCGGGCAGCGGCGTCAGCGTGTAATCGGCGGCGCGCATCAGGAATGCCTGCATTTCCTCTCGCATCGGCGGCACGTCCAGCACCCGGATGATGCTGCGCACCTTGGCCGCGTCGTAATCGCCCGCGCCCGCGCCCCAGACCACGCCCAGCACCTTGCGCGGCCCCAGCGGCACCTCGACAAACGCGCCGGCAAAACACCCGCCCTCGGGCGCGCGGTAATCCAGCGCCCGTCCCAGCGGCTGCGTCGTCAGCACGGCCACCAACCGGCCCTCATCGAAGAAATCGCTCAACTCACCTCGCATCGCTCAGGGCTTCAATCTTGGCGCCGCATCGGATAGTCAGCGCTAACAGCCTAGGCCACGAACCCAGAGGAATGCCTGACATGAAATTCTTTGTCGATACCGCCGAAATCGATGCCATCGCCGAGCTCAACGATCTTGGCATGGTCGACGGGGTCACCACGAACCCCTCGCTGATCCTCAAATCGGGCCGCGACATCATCGAGGTCACCAAGGAAATCTGCGCCCTCGTCGATGGCCCGGTCAGCGCCGAAGTCGTTGCCACCGATGCCGACACCATGCTGGAAGAGGGCAAAAAGCTCGCCGGTCTGGCCGAGAACATCGCCGTCAAGGTGCCGCTCACCTGGGCCGGGCTCAAGACCTGCAAGGCGCTCAGCGAACAGGGCACCATGGTCAACGTGACGCTGTGCTTTTCGGCCAATCAGGCCCTGCTGGCCGCCAAAGCGGGCGCGACCTTCATCTCGCCCTTCATCGGGCGTCTGGATGATCTCAACCTCGACGGGCTCGACCTGATCGCCGACATCCGCCAGATCTACGACAATTACGGGTACGAGACGAACATCCTCGCCGCCTCGATCCGCTCGGCCAACCACATGTCCGAATGCGCCAAGATCG
>JAHDCH010000328.1 GCA_020629995.1 Pseudaestuariivita sp.
GGGCAAAAAGTTCGTACGAACTTTTTGCCGCCCCGGGCCGCGCGCGAAAAAAAAGCGGTTTCGCGCGGCGGCCCGCCCCCCTAACCTGCGCCAGTCAGGACCGAGGGAGGCACAATGTTCGATGAGATCGCCGAGCGCGGGATCGTGCTGTTGGGATGCGGCAAGATGGGGTCCGCGATGCTGGCCGGGTGGCTGGACCGCGGCTTGCCTTCTGCGGCAGTGCATGTGGTCGATCCCAATCCGTCACCCTGGTTGCAAGACACCGGCGCGTCCATCAACGGCAATCTGCCAGCAAGCCCTGCCGTCGCGCTGATCGCGGTCAAGCCGCAGATGATGGCCGAGGCGTTGCCTGCGTTACAGGCCATGGGCGGCGGCGCGACTCTGTTCATCTCGGTCGCGGCCGGCGTCACCATCGCCACGTACGAGGCGATGCTGGGCGCGGCCACACCTATCATCCGCGCCATGCCCAACACGCCCGCTGCCGTGGCGCAGGGGATTACGGCCCTGATCGGCAATGATGCCTCGACCGCCGCGCATTTGGATGCCGCCGACACGCTGATGTCTGCCGTGGGCGAGGTCGTGCGTCTGGACAACGAGGACCAGATGGATGCGGTGACGGGCCTGTCAGGCTCGGGACCGGCCTATGTGTTTCACCTGATCGAAGCGTTGGCGGCCGCGGGGGCGGCGCAGGGGCTGGCGCCTGATCTGGCGATGCGCCTGGCGCTGACAACGGTTGCGGGCGCAGGCGCGCTGGCGGCCAGGGGCGACGACACGCCCGAACAGCTGCGCGTCAACGTCACGTCGCCCAACGGGACAACTCAGGCGGGGCTCGAAGTGCTGATGGCCGAACTGCCTGATCTGGCCGCGCGCACGGTTGCCGCCGCCACCAACCGCTCGCGAGAGCTGCGCGATGGCTGACACGATTTCCTTTGACGATTTCCTGACCGTCGACATTCGGGTGGGCACCATCACGCGCGCCGAACCTTTCCCCGAAGCTCGCAAGCCGGCGATCAAGCTCTGGATCGATTTTGGCCCCGAGATTGGAGAAAAGAAAAGCTCGGCCCAGATTACAGTGCACTACGCACCCGAAACGCTGCCGGGCAAGCAGGTGATGGCGGTTGTCAACTTTCCGCCGCGCCAGATTGGACCGGTGCGGTCCGAGGTGCTGGTGCTGGGTGTAACGGACGAGGCGGGCGCTGTGGTGCTGATCTCTCCGGACCAACCGGTGCCCAACGGAGGAAGGATGCACTGATGAAGCTATTGATCGCCCGGCCCCTGCCCGAGCCCGTGATCGCCGCTGCGCCTCAAGGCGCCGAAGTCGAGGTACGGCAGGACACCTTGCCGATGAGCGCCGACGAGATGCGCCGCGCGTTGGCCGAATTCGACGTGGTTGTGCCGACGCTGGGCGATCTGTTTTCTGCCGAGCTGATCGGCTCGGTCCCGGCACCGCGCTGCAAACTGCTTGCCAATTTCGGAGTTGGCTACAACCACATCGATGTGGACGCCGCCCGTGCGGCCGGGATCACGGTCAGCAACACACCGGGCGCCGTGACCGATGCGACCGCCGACATCGCCATGACGCTGATGCTGATGACCGCCCGGCGTGCGGGCGAAGGCGAACGGATGGTGCGGGCGGGCGCATGGCCGGGCTGGCACCCGACTCAGATGCTGGGGATGCACCTGACCGGCAAATCTGTCGGCATCATCGGCATGGGCCGGATCGGCCAGGCCATCGCGGCGCGCTGCCACCACGGGTTCGGGATGTCGGTGCATTATTACTCGCGCAGTGAAAAGGACCTGCCGTTTCCGGCAACGCAGCACAGCACGCTGCCGGCCTGCGCGGCGGCCGTCGACGTGCTGGTTGCAGCCATCCCGGGCGGGGCAGCGACGCATCACCTGATCGGGGCCGACGCCTTTGCCGCGATGAAACCCACAGCGCATTTCGTCAACATCGCACGCGGGGATGTGGTGGATGAGGCGGCGTTGATCACCGCACTGCAGACCGGCGTGATCGCGGGGGCGGGGCTGGACGTCTACGAGTTCGAACCGAAGGTGCCGCAGGCTCTTGTGGCGCTCGAGAACGTCGTGCTGTTGCCGCATCTGGGCACCGCCGCGCTGGAGGTGCGCATCGACATGGGGCTGATGGCAATGGACAACGTACGCGCCTTTGCCATCGGCGCGGACCTGCCGAACGCGGTTTAGTCAGTGTCGCCCGTTTCTTCGCGCCAGTGGCGACGGCAGAGCGAGACATAGGTCTCGTTCCCGCCGATCTGGACCTGATCGCCGCTGGTGACGACGCGTCCGGTGTCGTCCTTGCGGATGACCATCGTGGCCTTCTTGCCGCAGTGGCAGATTGTGCGCACTTCGCGCATCTCGTCGGCCAGCGCCAGCAAGGCGGCTGAGCCGGGGAAAAGCTGTCCCAGAAAATCGACGCGCAGGCCATAGCACATCACCGGCAGATTCAGATCGTCCACTGCACGGGCCAATTGCCAGACCTGTTCATGCGTCAGAAACTGCGCTTCGTCGACGAACACGCAATCGACTGGCCCGCTGCGCAGCCGCGCGGCAAGCTTTGCGAAGAGGTCCTCTTCGGGCAGGAAGGTCACGGCGGCGCTGTCGATCCCGATCCGGCTGCCGATGGTTGCCTCGCCCGCGCGGGTGTCCATCGCCGCCGTCATCAGGAAGGGCACCATGTCACGTTCGCGGTAATTGTAGGCGGCCTGCAGGAGCAGCGTCGATTTGCCGGCGTTCATGGTCGAATAGTGGAAATAGAGCTTGGCCATGCCTGCCGTGTCGCACGCCAGGGCGTGTCCGTGCAAGCGGACCCGAAAACCGGCGGCGCAGGGCCGGGGACAGGATCTTGTCCGGAGTGATGGCTGCCATGGAACGCCGGTCACCGCTCAACGCGCGCAGGCCCGAAGGCCAGGGGGGACACGCGTTCTCTCACCTGAGCGGCTGGCGCAGCGCATTGGGCAGACCATCTGCGGCGCCACGTCCGACGTCATGACCGATCCTGCCCCGACCCGCGATGCCGGGAACATCGGCTGCCCCGTGTTTTCGAGGCTTGCGTGGGATCGTGATGACATCAGGTTGAAAACCCATTAATGGGAAAGGAAC
>JAHDCH010000329.1:0-1329 GCA_020629995.1 Pseudaestuariivita sp.
CGGCGTCACGTCGAGCAGGACCACGTCCTTGACGTCGCCTTGCAGAACACCGGCCTGGATGGCCGCGCCCATGGCAACCACCTCATCGGGGTTCACGCCCTGATGCGGCTCTTTGCCAAAGAACTTGGTCACCTCTTCCTTGACGCGGGGCATGCGGGTCATGCCGCCCACCAGAACCACTTCGTCGATGTCGCTGGTCGACAGGCCCGCATCCTTGAGCGCGGCTTGGCACGGCTTCATCGACGCCTTGATCAGATCACCGACCAGCGACTCAAGCTTGGCGCGGGTCAGCTTCATGACCATGTGCAGCGGCTGGCCGTTCGAACCCATCGAGATGAACGGCTGGTTGATCTCGGTCTGGCTCGAGCTCGACAGCTCGATCTTGGCCTTCTCTGCCGCTTCCTTGAGACGCTGGAGCGCCATCTTGTCTTGCGTCAGGTCGACCTGGTTCTCTTTTTTGAACTCGTCGGCGAGATAGTTGACGATGCGCATGTCAAAGTCTTCACCACCAAGGAACGTGTCGCCGTTGGTGGATTTCACTTCGAACAGGCCATCGTCGATCTCGAGGATCGTGACGTCGAACGTACCGCCGCCAAGGTCATAGACCGCGATGGTTTTGGTTTCGTCCTTGTCGAGGCCGTAGGCGAGCGCAGCCGCGGTCGGCTCGTTGATGATGCGCAGCACTTCGAGGCCGGCGATCTTGCCCGCGTCCTTGGTCGCCTGACGCTGGGCGTCGTTGAAATAGGCGGGGACGGTGATGACCGCCTGGGTGACGTCTTCGCCAAGGTACGATTCGGCGGTTTCCTTCATCTTTTGCAGGATGAAGGCCGAGATCTGGCTGGGCGAGTATTTGTCACCCTTGGCTTCGACCCATGCGTCGCCATTGCCGCCGTCGATGACGTTGAACGGCAGGTTTTTCTTGTCTTTTTGCAGGTGGCTGTCATCCGCCCGGCGGCCGATCAGGCGCTTGACGCCAAAGATCGTGTTGTCGGGGTTGGTGACGGCTTGCCGTTTGGCGGGCTGGCCCACGAGGCGTTCATCGTCCGTGAAGGCGACGATCGAGGGCGTGGTGCGCGCACCTTCGGCGTTTTCGATGACCTTGGGCTGCGAGCCGTCCATGATGGCAACGCAGGAGTTGGTGGTTCCGAGGTCGATACCAATGACTTTGGCCATGTCTTTTCGATCCCTTTTTGACGTCAAGGCGATGTCCCGAGGCGATGACCCGTTCTGGCATCTGCGCCCCGGTGGTGAGAGGATGGGGGCACGGCCCCTTCATCCGGTTCCGGGCGTATATAAGGAGGGGGTATAGACGCTGCAACCAGCGCAAGG
>JAHDCH010000329.1:1429-3115 GCA_020629995.1 Pseudaestuariivita sp.
CCGTCGCTGCAGGCGGTGCGGCGAACGACACCGTGCAGGTCGCGCAGCACTTCGGTTGCGATGAACGAATAGCGGCCCAGCCGCCCGGCTGCGCGTTGGGTGGTGAAAAGATCAAAACCTTGCACATCATCCGGGGTGGACAGCGTGACCGACCCGGCCTCGAGGGTGGCGGACCAGAACGGCTCGGTCCCGAAACAGGTGAGCGGCTGGGGCAGGTCGCGCCCAGACTGGCCCGGCAAACGGTCGAGGAACCGCATCGACACCCAACCCGATCCTTCGCCGGTGTTCACCAGCCCCCAGCGGCCCGTATCGTTGAGGCGCACAACCTCGACATTGCGCGCGCGGAAAGACAGCGCGCCGACAATCTGGGTCTGCGCGGATGGGCCAGAGCGCACGTTCAGCACATCGTCCGAAGCGACCCCGCGGACATCGTAAAGGGCCGGCAGCGGCCCGTCGGCAAGGGCCGCGGTGGCCCAAAGGACCAAGGCCAGGAATGGGGCGATCAGCTGCGGGCGGACCATGAGGCAGACACCTTCTTGCGCGTGTAGAACTCGGCCATCAGGCCGACCATCAAGAAGACGATGCCAAGGATCAGCGGATAATCAATGGAGGAATTCCGCGGGTTGTAGTTGATGAAGGCAAAGCCGCGCGACTGGTCGATGGCATGGAACAGCGGGTTCCAGTCGAACATTGCCAGCATGAAGGGCGGCAGGGTGTTGGCCACGAACATCTTGCCCGACGCGATCATGTTGGCCCGTTGGTACACCGTCGAGATGATGTTGACGACCGTTGGCGCCCAAGGCTTGGCCGCCAGCACCACAAGGCCCAGCGCACAGCCGGTGAACCACGCCAGCAGCACCATCGCCAGACAACCGATCGGATCCTGAATCTCGAACGGGGTGAAGGCAACGTGGTAGATGAACAGCACCAGAAACATCGACAGCAACTGGATATAGAGCGAGCCAAGCGCCGCAGCGAGGATCGCCACCATCGTGTTCATGGGCGCATGCTGCATCATCGGGCTGGCCGGACCTTCGGACCCGGCAACGGCGCCCATCGCCTTGGTGTGGGTCATGTAGAGGAAAATCCCCGACATGACGTAAATCAGAAAATCGCCCCGGATCGCGGTGCCGCGCAGCGACAGGATCGAGAACATCACGTAGAAGGCAACCACCAGCAGGATCGTCTGCATCATGTTGATGAACAGCGACATCAGCGGGTTGCCATGCGTCTTGCGGATGTCGCGCACGATCGAATGATACACCAGCTCCAGCATGGAGATGGCGGTCAGGAACGGCGATTGCCGGGTTTCTTTGCGTTCAAACATGTGCCTCTCGCACCAGCGCCAGCCGGTTTTGCCAAGGAAATCTTGCCGTTCCTTTAACCGCGCAGCATAAGGAAGGAGAGGCATCCAATCAATCGCGCGGGGCCAGCCTGCGCGGCAAAACATGGCAGGAGTGACATTTTGGATTACGCAGAGCTGAGCCGCGTGATGCGCCGTCTGGCGCTGGAAGCAGGCGACAAGATCATGGAAATCTACGCCAGCCCCGATTTCGACGTGAAGGTCAAATCCGACGACAGCCCCGTTACCGCCGCCGACGAGGCCGCCGACGCGCTGATCTCGGCCGGGCTGCGCGCCGCCTTTCCCGATGTTCTGCTGGTCACCGAAGAGCAAGCCGCCTCGCA
>JAHDCH010000330.1 GCA_020629995.1 Pseudaestuariivita sp.
GCGTCGTCCTTGGCGCCCAGTGCGGAAAAGAGCAGCGGGTAAAGCGCCCAGACCACCAGCGCCATGACGGCAGCCAGCGCCAGTCCGATGCCCATGGCGTGCAGCCCGAGGCGGCGGGTCTCTTCGGCCTCGTCCTCGCGCCCCAGCGATTGCGACACGGCGGCGTTCGCTCCGGCGCTGAGCCCGATGGCCAGCGAGGAAAACGCCGTGGTGACAGGAAAGATGAACCCGATCGCTGCCAGCGGCGCACCGCCCAGCTGCCCCAGGAAATACGCATCGGCCACACCGATGGACAGGACGGCAAAGATGCCGAACGACATCGGGGCAGATACGGCGGCAAGAGCGCGAAGAACGGGGCCTTGGGTCAGGCGGGCGTTGGAAGACATGGGGCCTCAACGCACGGACACCGGAGCCGTTCCCGCCCCCGGTGCCGTGATGGAATGTGGTGGATCAGGCGGCGTCCTTGATCTCGCCCACGTAGTCCTCAAGCAGCTTTTCGTTGCGCGCCTCTTCGATCCGGTTGATCCGGTCGATGCGCTGCTGGGTGTCAAAGCGGTATTTGACGAAATTCACCAGGCTGAGGGTCAAGAGCAGGATGCCGATCCCCCAGAACCCCTTGGTCGCCAGCGGCACATCGGTGCTGAGCCACAGCGAGATGGCCAGCAGGGTGTAAGCGGCGACAACGCCTGCCGCGTTAAAGAGCATGATCAGGGTGTTGTCGGGTTTGTCGTTAAGCATGGGTCTTCTCCTGTTGGGTTTGGGTTATTTGGTCAGTCGCGCCAGCACGTCGGCGGCTGTGGTTTTGGTGGCCGGGCCAAAGCCTGCGGCGGCCATGCGATCGTCCAGACCCGATTGATCGAGACCGGCGTTGATCTCGCCCAGGATCTGCGCCTGTTCGAGCGGGTCGTCGCGGCCGATCACGCGGTCGATCAGCTCTTGCGCCTCGTCCGCCGCGGACACGCCGCCCAGCGTGGTGTTGAGCCGCGCTTGTATCTTTTGCTCGGCCCGGATGGCGCGGGCGGTGACAGCGCCCTGTTTGAGATCGATCACCCGGCGGTGCCCGCGCTCAACGCTGGTGCGCAGGCGGGTTGTCTGCGCTTCGAGCCGGTCGATGGTGGCGCGGCGCAGGGTGCGTTCGTTCTCCATTTCGGCGATGGCGGTTGCGGCTTCGGTCGCCATATCCTGCCGCTCGGCCTTCAGCGCTTCGGTCGCGCGCTGGGTAAGGGTGGCAATGCGGGCGTCGAGCGCGGCCAACAAGCGCTCTTCTGACCGGGTGCGCTGGATCAGGCTGGCCAGCGTCGCCTTGGCGGCGCGCATCTGGCCTTCGGTTTCGCGGATCTTCTGATCGATCAGCTCGATGGCATAGACATCGCGCAGATGCGTCTCGGCCCGGGCATCCGCACCGGCGATCAGGGTTCTCAGGGTTCCGAACATGCGCTCCTCCATTTCGTGAACATTGTTCATGGTGCGGGGATAGCAATTCCGTGAACATCGTTCAAGATAAAAAATGAACGGTGTTCAAATTATTTTCGGGTGGCGGATCTCAGGAGGGTGTCGATCATGGCGCGCAGCTGGTCCTGCGGCACGCCCGAGATGCGGTTTTCAAGCCCCAGCCAGACGATCCCGTGGACCGATGAGAACAGCGTGCGGGTCATCAGCATGACTTCGGGCTGGGATTTCTCGGGGAAGCATTCCGACACGGGCTGGTCGATAAAGCCGAACAGGCGGGCCAGCTCTTCGCGGTACCATTGCGGGATGTCCATGTCGGCGCTCATCTTCAGATCGAACAGCGCACGCCACAGGCGGGGGTGCGCGGCGGCAAAGTCGAGATAGGCAAAGGCGATGGTGACCATGCGCTCGGTCGGTGGGGCGCTTTCGTTGCCCTGCAGCGCGGCGGCGACATGCTGGCCCAGCTTGTGAAAGGTGCGCCCGTTGACCGCGATGATCAGCGTCTCAAGGTCGCCAACCGCATTGTATATGGCACCGACCGAGCATTCGGCGGCCTTGGCCAGCGGGCGGGCCTTGATCGCGTCGATCCCATCGCTTTCGATCCAGTCTTCGGCCAGATCGATCAACCGGTCTTTGAGCGCGCCGCGCCGTTCCTGTGCCTTGGTTGCCATGCCGGGTGCTCTCCTTTGAACCCGGTTCAGCGATAGACTGCCCGGCGCGCCATGGAAAGGGTCTGGCTATCCATACCCCGGCAGCGCTTGCGCTTCCCTTTGCGCAAGCAATTTGCCAGAATTGAGACCGAAGGGGGATGTAAACAGCCATTACATTTCCTATATGAATGTTAACACACAACAAATTGGAGGGATGCGATGTCGGATTTTGCCGCTCAGGTTCAGGAATCTCAGGCTCAGGTGGCCGAGGCGCAGTCAAAGATCGCCGAATTGACCAGCCGGATCGAAACCGCGCGCCAAAAGATGGAAGCCGGGCAGGACGCGGCGATCGACATTGAAAACGCCAGCCTCGAGGATGTGCACGCGCACACCGAGGTGATGAACGCCAACATCGCCGAGCTGATCATGGGCCTCGATGATGTGACGGCCGCGTTCTCGAAAGACTTTGACGAGATGCGCAACAAGACCGGGTGGGAAAGCTTTGTCGGCTTTTTTGCCAAGGACCGGTCAGATGCCATGCGGCAGGAACGGGTGCGCGAGGCGTCGATTGACGACAAGCTGCAGGATCTGATCAGCAAATCCGACGTGATCACCAAGCTGCTGCAAGGCCAGCTGGAGGTGCTGAACGATCAAAAGGCCAAGGTTGAGGGCAACCTGTCCGGCACGCTGGACGAGCGCGAGGGCGTCGTCGGAGAGCTGGAGGCCGTGAAGGCCGAGATCGGCGGGATGGATCCCAAGATCATCGAGCTAGAGAACAAGATCAGCGTCGAACAGGACGCCGCCGCCCGGACCAAGCTGGAAACCGAGCTGGCTGCGCTAAACGCGCGTTACAACGAATTGGTGCAGGACGAGCAGGTCAAGCTCGCCAAGTCCCAGACGCTTGAGCGGTATATCGAAAAGGGCAAGTCGTGGATCGACAGCCTGCAGAACCAGGCGGCGACGCAGATGGTGCTGATCAACAAGCTGCAGACAGACACCAAGCA
>JAHDCH010000331.1 GCA_020629995.1 Pseudaestuariivita sp.
CGCCCCAGCCGCCGGTCAGGGTCTGGAAGAAGATCGATTCAGGCAGGTGAAACGAGGTCTGGCGCGCGAATTTCGACGCAGGAACGGCCTTGCCACGGGCGATGCCGGGCAGGTCGGCGATGATGCATTCCACCTCGTCGAGGGTGCGCCCCTCGAGGTAGGCTTGCGCGGTTTCGGGGGTCGAGGCGAGCCAGTCACTCATGCTGCGCGCGCCTTGTGCCCGGCCAGCAGGAAATCGGCCAGTTCGGCCGCCACCCGCGCGTTGTCGTTCGGTCCATCCAGCCCGGCGAGAGCTGGCAGGCGCACATCGTCAGGCACCACGCCCACCGCGCGGCTTTCCAGAAGGCCGCGCACAAAGGCGGCGTCAAATTCCGGGTGCGGCTGATAGGTCAGGATCTGGTTTCCATAGCGCAGCCCCGCCATGGGGCAGAACGCCGTCGAGGCGATGACCTCGGCCCCGGGCGGCAGGTCCACCACCTGATCCTGGTGGTAGCCATAGAGCGTGAGCGGCCCCGTCGGCGTGGCATATTCGGTCAGCCCCACGGCCCAGCCGCCCTTGAATTTCTCGGCCCGGCCGCCAAGGGCATGGGCGATGATCTGGTGGCCAAAGCAGATGCCCACCATCGGCAGCCCGCTGGCCTCTACCGCGCGCAGAAAGCCCATCAGAGGCGCGATCCACGGAAGGTCGTCATAGACGCCGTGTTTCGATCCGGTCACCAGCCAGCCATCGCAGACCTCGGGCGCGGGCGGCATGTCGCCCTCGTGCACCGACCAGCGGTCAAAGGTCAGGCCGCGCCCGCCAAGGAACCGTTCGAACATGTCGGCATAGGTGCCATAGTCGGGTTCAAGAGCTTCGGGAGAAGGGCCTGTAATCAGGATGCCGATACGCATGGGGTGTCCGTTGGATGCTACATATGCTGCCACAGGTCTACGCCTGCCCGCGCGGGGCGGCAAGCGGCGTCAGACGGTTTCCAGCCAGACTTGCCAGCGGTCCTGCGGCGCGATGTCGGCAAGGCGGCGCATTTCCTGCCGTTTGGTGCGGGCCAGCGCCGCGATCAGGGCAGGCGCAAAGATGCGCTGCATCTGGGGCGCGGTTTCGAAGGCGGTGACCGCGGCCTCCCAATCGGCGGCCAGGCTTGGTGCGGCCTGAGCATAGGCATTGCCTGTGACCGGGGGCGGGGGCGTTGCGCCATCCTCGATCCCGGCCAAGGCTGCACCCAGGATCGCCGCCATCACCAGGTAGGGGTTGGTGTCGCCGCCCGGCACGCGGTGTTCGAACCTGCGCGCCTCGGGCGCGCCGCCGGGCACGCGCAGTGCCACGGTGCGGTTTTCGTACCCCCAGTGGGCCGCCGTGGGCGCATGGGCGCCGGGCACCAGCCTTGCGTAGGAATTGCCGTGCGGCGCAAAGATCAGGGTCGAGGCGGGCATCGCCTCCAGGCATCCGGCGATGGCCGCGCGGAGCATGTCCGCCCCGTCCGGCCCGCCATTGCTGAACAGGTTGCGGCCCGCGCCGTCGCAGATCGACACATGCAGGTGCATCCCGTTGCCTGCGTCTTCGGGGTAAGGTTTGGCCATGAAGGTGGCCGCCAGCCCGTGCGCCCGTGCGGTGCCGCGGGTCAGCGTCTTGAACAGGGCCGCGTTGTCGGCTGTCTCCATCGCGCCTGCGATGCCGAATGTGACCTCGAACTGCCCAATTCCGGCTTCGGACGTGATCGTCTCAATCGGGATCCCGAGATCCTGCGCGCCCTGCGCCAGTGCACTCAGAAACCCGTCAAAGGCGTCCAGCTGGCGCATCGACAGGATCGCCTCTCCGCGCAGCGGGCGGCCTGACCACGGATCGCGCGGCGGTGCCAGATCGGCGCCTCTGTCATCGACCAGCGTAAACTCCATCTCGGCCCCGCAGCGCACCTGCCAGCCTTGGGCCGCGAACCGCTCCAGCACCTGCGCCAGCGCCTGCCGTGGGCAGGCTTCGAACGGAGATCCGTCTTCGGTGAACATCCATGCCGGCTCGAACATCTGGGGCCGCTCCAGCCAGGGCATCGGCAAGGGTCCTCGCCCTGTCGGCACCAGCAGCCCGTCCGCGTCTCCGGTATCAAACACCAGGGGCGAGCCTTCGATATCCGCCCCCAGCACGTCCACCGACAGGGCCGACACGGGCATGCGCACGCCGCCCCCCGCCTTGGCCGGATCGCCCACCCGCTTGCCGCGCCACTGGCCGTTCAGATCAGCGGCGGCAATCCTTGTCGGGCGGCTCTGGGCTTCTTCTCTTTCCAAATATGGCCACCCCTACCTCAGCATCACGCGCGGCGCCCGCAAGGCCTGGCGCGCGTCCTGCGGCAAATGCCGGTTGAGCCTGCGGTTCACCAGCCCGAACAGCCCCAGGATCACCAGCGTCAACAGGATGAAATACCCCGCCAGGATCGGGTAGGGCACAAAGGGATTGAACGTCTTGTCGGCAAAGTAACTGGCGTAATAAAGCGCATCCCCCCGCTGCCGCGTTGCCGGAAACCCGGTGAAGAACACCAGCGTCGTGGCGTGGAACAGAAAGATCGCCTCGTTGGTATAGGCCGGCCAGGCCAATCGCATCTGCGTCGGCCACAGGATCCTGCGGAACCGCGCCCAGCCCGACATCCCATAGGCATCCGCCGCCTCGACCTCGCCGCGCGGGATCGATTTGAGCGCCCCGTGAAATATCTCGGCCGAATAGGCCGCTGTATTCAGAAACAGCACCACCAGCGCCCCGGCTGCCGCCGAGGTCAGGAAATCCGTCCCCGGCACCCCGTTCTTGAGCCGCAGAAAGATGAAATAGGCCAGGAAGAACTGGATAAACAGCGGCGAGCCGCGAAAGATCAGGATGAACCATTCCGCCGGTTTGCGCAGCCCGCCCCGGGGCGAGGCTTTGGCCAGCGCCACCGCATTGGCCAGCACAAACCCCGCCATCAGAGCCAGCACGCCGAAATACACGTTCCAGATCATCCCTGACCCGATCAGCGTGACCTGCTCGCACAGCGTGATGTCCTCTCGCGGGAGCAAACGCTCGCCATAACCGATGGACCGCAGCGCATAGGCCTGGATCGTCTCAAGACAGCTCA
>JAHDCH010000332.1 GCA_020629995.1 Pseudaestuariivita sp.
TTGCCTTTGTCGTTGATGCGGGGGTCGAGGCGCTGACGCTGATGAATGCGGCGCAGGGGGCCGACAAGGCACTGATCGAGGAGGTGCGCCTGTTCGATGAGTTCATCGGCGGCAGTCTGGGCGAAGGCAAGAAGAGCTTGGCCGTGACTGTGCGATTGCAGCCTCAGGACGCGACGCTGACCGACAAGGACATCGAAGCGGTGTCTGCCAGGATTGTCGAGAAGGTCACCAAGGCCACGGGTGGCGTTCTGCGCGGATAAGACTAGGTGGGATGGGTGACGAGCACCCATCCTACGGAGATCCCCATGACCTATCGCGTTTACCTGTCCGGAGAGATCCACACCGACTGGCGGGACGAGATCATCGCGGCCTGCGAGGGGCTGGATGTGGCGTTCTCGGCGCCGGTGACCGACCATGCCGCGTCGGACGATTGCGGCGTGGCGATCCTGGGCGCCGAAGACACCAAATACTGGCACGACCACAAGGGCGCGATGGTCAACGCCGTGCGCACCCGCAAGGAGATCGCCGAGGCCGACGTTGTTGTCGTGCGCTTTGGCGAAAAGTACCGCCAGTGGAACGCCGCTTTTGATGCGGGGTATGCGGCCGCGCTGGGCAAGTCGCTGATCATCCTGCAGATGCCCGAGCACGACCACGCCCTGAAGGAAGTGAACGCCGCCGCACTGGCCGTGGCGCGCGAGCCGGTGCAGGTGGCGCAGATCCTGCGCTATGCCCTGACCGGAACGCTGCCGTCGTAGTGTAGGATGGGTGCTCGCCACCCATCCCCCTTGGGTCAGTCGCGGGGCGGGGTCACCAGACCTGTCTGCACCGCAGGCCGTTCGACAAACCGCGCAAGGTAGGCGTTCAGCGCGGACATGTCGTCCCAGCCCAGAACGTCCTTAGCGCCGTAAAAGTCCAGCGCGCGCAGCCAGGGCGCAATTGCCATATCGGCGATCGAGTACTCGCCCGCGATCCAGTCACGGCCCGACAGCTCTTTCTCGAGAACCGCCAGCAGGCGTTTGCCTTCGGCGACGTAGCGCTGCTGGGGGCGTTTGTCGTCCCACTCGGATCCGGCAAATTTCCAGAAAAAGCCCAGCTGCCCCAGCATCGGGCCAAGCCCGCCCATCTGGAACATCAGCCACTGGGTCACCCGGGCCTTTTCCGCGGCGGTCGAGCCGGCGAATTTGCCCGACTTTTCCGCGAGGTACAGCAGGATCGCGCCGCTTTCGAACAGGCCAATCGGCCCGTCGGGGCCGTGCGGGTCAACGATGGCGGGGATCTTGTTGTTGGGATTCAGCGACAGAAAGGCATCGCTTTTCACATCTGCATCCGCCAGCGTGACCTTGTGCGCCTCGTAGGGGATCTGCATCTCTTCCAGCGCGATCGAAACCTTAACGCCGTTGGGCGTGGGAAACGAATACAGCTGCAGCACATCGGGGTTCTGCGCGGGCCAGCGCGCCATAATGGGGAATGTCTCGGCGGTGATCATGGGGAAGTTCCTGTGATTGTTCCTTGGGGAAAGATAATGCGGCTTTCCCGGAATAAACGTTGCAAAAATGTGCGATTGCGTTACCCGGGGTGTGCGTAAAGGCACCAAAGAGTGCCGATACTCCGCCAAAAGCAAAGTTAAGGGAACACAATGCTGCAAGAATTCAAGGATTTCATCGCCAAGGGCAATGTCATGGACATGGCCGTTGGTATCATCATTGGCGCTGCGTTCACGGCCATCGTGACCTCGCTGGTGGGCGATCTGATCAACCCGATCATCGGCCTGTTCATGGGCGGTGTCGACTTTACCAACCAGTACTCCGTGCTATCGGGTGACGTGCCCGAAGGCGCCAGCCTCGAAGCGGCCCGCGAAACCGGCGCAGCCGTCTTTGCCTGGGGTGCCTTCATCATGGCGATCATCAACTTCCTGATCATCGCCTTCGTGGTGTTCATGCTGGTGCGCTATGTCAACAAGGTCAAGGAAGCGTCGGCCAAGGCCGAAGAAGAGGCGCCCGCCGAAGATCCCGGCCCGTCCGAGATCGACCTGCTGAAAGAGATCCGCGACCAGCTGGCCAAGTAAGCCATCTCTCGCGATCCAGGATCGGGCCGCTGCGTCAGGTGCGCAGCGGCCTTTTTCATGCGCGAGGCTTGCAATGCCGGGCTGACGCAATACCCTTCGATGCAAATGGGAAACGGTCGAAGGAGTTGCGGACATGGCCGGATTGGACGCCACGGATCGACGTATTCTCGAGGTTTTGCAGGCCAGCGGCCGCATCAGCAACGCGGACCTTGCCGAACGTGTCGCGCTCAGCGCATCGGCCTGTCACCGGCGGGTGCAACGGCTGGAGGCCGACGGCGTGATCCGCGACTATGTCGCGCTGCTCAATCCGCGCAAAATGGGCGTGCCCACAACCGTCTTTGTCGAAATCAGCCTGTCGGGCCAGGCCGATGATGTGCTGGATGCTTTTGA
Organism: Pseudaestuariivita sp.; assembly: GCA_020629995.1. Lineage (GTDB taxonomy): Bacteria > Pseudomonadota > Alphaproteobacteria > Rhodobacterales > Rhodobacteraceae > Pseudaestuariivita. The sequence continues at coordinate 2,456 of JAHDCH010000332.1, forward strand.
ACGCGCGGTCGGGCGTATCCCGAACGTGCTGGAATGTCATCTGATGGCGGGTTCCGCCGATTACCTGCTCAAAGTGGTGGCCGAAGATACCGAGGATTTCGCCCGCATCCATCGCCAGCATCTTGCCCGCCTGCCAGGCGTGTCGCAGATGCAAAGTTCTTTTGCGCTGCGCACAGTGTTCAAGACAACTGCGCTGCCGCTGGACGGGTGAGGGTGGGCGCATAAAAATGGCCGGAACGCCTCAATAGGTGCTCCGGCCGACTTGCCATAAAACTAGGCGAGGGAAAGGTGTTTGCCCCGGCACTCCGATCCTTGGCCACTCCACCGCGGACCGGAAAAATAACAGGCGAAACGTTTACGTTCTGGAATGACCATAGGTTAACGCGGGAGGGCGCGGCGCGCCAAACGCGCAGATGTGGGAAGTCAGGAATACCCGACCCGCATGTTCGAAACCTGCGGAAATCTTGTGCAAATCCGGGGTTACATCCCGAAAACGCGCGCTGATTCGATGCCAAAAGTACAAAGGCCCCCGCGTATGCAGAGGCCTTCGGACATGTGATCGGACGCGCCGACGTTGCAAGAGGGGCAGCCGTAACAGCCCCTGAAGGGCTTAGAGAAGTCCTTCG
>JAHDCH010000333.1 GCA_020629995.1 Pseudaestuariivita sp.
GTCAGGCCAGCGGCCTCGCGGATGAAACCGCGCCGCAGACCGGGCAGCTTGTTCACCAGCCCCAGCCCAAGATCGCGGCCCAGACGCAGCAGGGCGTTGTCGTTGGAAAACAGGCGGTTGAACGTGTCGGTCGCCAGGCACAGCGCCACCGCGTCAAACCGGCGCCATTGCTCGTAGCGTTGCAGCACCAGATCGCTCGCGATGTCCTCGCCCCGGCGGCGGGCATCGGCCAGCACTTCGGCCAGCGCTGCGATGTCGCGCAGCCCGGCATTCAGGCCCTGACCCGCGATGGGATGCACCCCATGCGCGGCATCACCCACCAGCACCACGCCCGGCGCGGCAAAGTCATGCGCCAGCGACAGTCCCAGAGGGTACGTGTACCGCGCGCCATCCAGCGCAATGTCACCCAGAAAATCGCCGAACCGCGGGCGCAGCGCTTCCAGATACGCCTCGTCCCCGCTGGCCTGAATGCGGGCGGCCGTTGCGGCATCTTCGGTCCAGACAATCGAGGAGCGGTTCCCCGCAAGCGGCAGGATCGCCAAAGGCCCGGGCGGCAGGAACATCTGGTGCGCGATCCCGTTGTGCGGCCGCTCGTGCGCGATGGCGCAGACCAGCGATGTCTGGTCATAGCTCCAGCGCGTGTGGCGGATGCCGGCGCGGGCGGCGGTGCCGCTCATCCGGCCATCGGCGCCGACAATGATCTGCCCGGTCAGCACATCGCCGCTGTCCAGTGTGACCTGTCCCGGCTCTTGTGCGACGACGCGCGTGTCGTGCCGCACGGTGATCCCGGCAGCTAGAACGGCGGCCTCGGCAGCAGTGCGCAAATGGCGGTCTTCGACCATGAAGCCCATGGGGCCTTCTTCGATCTCGGCATGGTCGAAATGCAGGAACATGGGCGACGGCGGCTGGCCAATCTTGGCGTCCGACACCTTGATCTCGAGGATCGGCCCCGCACCCGCCTCGAGCGTGTCCCACAGCCCAAGCCCATCCAACAGCCGCTGCGACGCCAGTGCCATCGCATAAGACCGCCCGTCAAAGGCCTCGCCCACGGGCCTGTGCGGCGCGGCGTCGATCACTGTTGCGCTCAGGCCGGCCGCGCGGGCGGCCAAAGCCATGATCAGGCCATTCAGCCCGCCGCCGACGATAAGAAGATCGCTGTCCATACCCGTGACATACCCCCATGGTCGGGATTGTCCATGCGCCGAGGGGTCGCTACCGTCGCCGCAACGCAAGAAAGGGCATACCATGGACCTGACGACCTCTGCCGCCGATCTGGGGCGCGGCATCGCCGATGGCACGATCGACCCGGTCGCGCTGACCGACGCCTATCTGGACGCCATCGCCGCCCATGCGCAGGGCGCACAGATCTACGCCCGCACCACGCCCACCCGCGCCCGGGCCGAGGCCGAAGCCGCCCGCGCCCGCGCGCGTGCCGGTCAGCGCAAGGGCCCGCTGGACGGCGTGCCGGTCAGCTGGAAAGACCTGTTCGACAGCGCAGGCGTGGCGACCGAGGCAGGCACCGCGCTGCTGAAAGGCCGCACCCCCGAGGCCGATGCCGACGTGCTGCGCAACGCCACCGCGCAGGGGCTGGTGTGCCTTGGCAAAACCCATCTGAGCGAGCTTGCCTTCTCGGGTCTTGGCCTCAACCCGATCACGGCGACGCCGCCCAACATCAACGTGCCGGGCGCTGTGCCGGGGGGATCATCCTCGGGCGCGGCGGCGTCCGTTGCGCATGGGCTGGCCGCGTCTTCGGTCGGCAGCGACACGGGCGGGTCGGTGCGGATCCCGTCGGCGTGGAACGATCTGGTGGGCCTCAAGACAACCGCTGGCCGCCTCAGCTGCGCCGGGTCCGTGCCTTTGGCCGCGCGGTTTGACACGGTTGGTCCGCTCAGCCGCACCGTCGAGGATGCGGCGCTGATGCTCGCCGCGATGGAGGACGGGCGCGCGCCCGATCTGACCGGGGCGACCCTGAGCGGCCTGCGTCTTGCCGTTCTTGAAACCTCGGCGTTTGACGACATCCGCGATGCGCCCGCTGACGGGTTCCAGAGCGCGGTCGAACGGCTGGGCGCCGCGGGGGCCGCCATCACCCGCATCGACGTGGCGCAGGTGGCCGAGGCGCTGGCGCTGTCGGCGATCCTGTATACGTCCGAGGCCTATGGCACATGGAAAGACGTGATCGAGGCTGCACCGGACAAGATGTTCCCCGAAATCCTTGCGCGGTTCCGCTCCGGGGCCGAGTTTGGAGCGGCGGATTACGTCGCCGCCTGGCAAACGCTGGACCGGTGCCGCGCGGCCTATCTGGCGGCCACGGCGGGCTTTGATGCCGTGCTGGTGCCGACCTCGCCCATCCTGCCACCCGACATCGACCGGCTGAACAGCGATCACGACTATTACGTGACCGAGAACCTGCTGGCCCTGCGCAACACCCGGATCGGCAACCTGATGGGGCTGGCGGTGCTGCAACTGCCTACCGGCGTGCCATGCTGCGGGATCAGCCTGATGGGCGCGCCGATGAGCGAAGAGCGCCTCTTGCGGATCGGTGCGGCGGCGGAGCAAGCGCTGGGCTAGGCGCGCCCGCCCCGGACCCTGATCCGGGGCCCTTGCCTTGACCGAAAAACCACACCCCCCCGATTACGCGCACCCCTGCTAGACAGGGTGGCGGGCCGGCGGCTATCTTTTGTCTCAAATGGGGCGACATGACCCCAATACCTTGAGGCAGTACCAGATGTTCCCCGAGCGGTTTTCGAACCTACCGGCTTATGCGTTCCCGCGTTTGCGCGTCCTGTTGGACGGGCTCGAACCGGGCGGCGAGCCCATTCAGATGACGATCGGGGACCCCGAGCATCCGTTCCCGGCCTGGGTGACGGACAAGATTGCCGAGCATGCCGAGGGGTTTAACTCCTACCCGCCCAACGAAGGCACGCCCGAGCTGCGCGCTGCCTATGCCGGCTGGCTGCAGCGCCGGTTTGGCGTTGACTACGACCCTGACACCCAGGTGATGCCCGTCAACGGCACGCGCGAGGGGCTCTACAACGCCTGCATGGCCTT
>JAHDCH010000017.1:0-1562 GCA_020629995.1 Pseudaestuariivita sp.
TGATCTCGTTCCCGCGCATCCGGGCCACATTGATGGATTTTCTCACCGTCACCGTGATGCGCAACGCCGGGCTCGAGGCGTTTGACAATGTCGCGGGCGGCGAAACGGCCGGCATCCCCTTTGCCGCTCTGGTCGCCGAACGCATGGCGCTGCCCATGACCTATGTACGCAAAAAGCCAAAAGGCTACGGGCGCAACGCCCGGATCGAAGGCGCGATGACCGAAGGCCAGCGTGTGCTGCTGGTCGAAGACCTGACAACCGATGGCGGCTCCAAACTCAGCTTTGTTGACGCGATCCGCGACACCGGCGCCACCTGTGGCCACACGGCGGTGATCTTTTACTACGGCATCTTCCCGCAGACCGAGAAAACCCTGGGCGATCACGGCATTACGCTGCACCACCTATGCACCTGGTGGGACGTTCTGGCCGAAGCCAAACGCCGCGGTACCTTTGACGCAGCCACGCTCGATGGGGTCGAGGCGTTCCTGCGCGATCCCGATGGCTGGCGCGCCGCGCGCAAAGGCTAGACGGGCGGCTTATGTAGGATGGGTGATTTCACCCATCTCTCCCGCCCGGCCAATCACCGGGCAGCCCAATGTCGCATACAGCGCGTCGGCCAGATCATCGACCGACTCCGTCGTCGTGTAGGTGCCACCTGTGCGGTCCGGCAGACAGCGCGCCGCAACCGGCACCTCCTGCCCATCCGCGCCCGCCCCGCTTTCCCAGTCAAAGAACACCGCGCGCACGCGAAAACCGATCACGTGCACCGTCAGGTCCGCGCCTTCGCGGGCCAGCGCATCCGCAAGGGCGCAGGGCTTGCCGCCGCAGGTCTCGCGTCCGTCGGTGACCAGAACCACAACCCCCGGTTCCACCCGGAAATCCAGCTCGGCCGCGCCGCGCGCCACCGCTTCGGTCAGCGGGGTCGAGCCGCCCGGATCAATATCCGCAATCTCGGACACGATGCGCGGCCCTGACCCCGCCTCGGGGCCAAAGCGCACATCCACCGACCGGCATCCAACCGATGTTGCCGCCGTCGGGCCCGGCCCGTCGCCCGGCGTGCCGTTGGGGCCGTAGACGATCAGCCCGACCCGCCGGAACGGCGCGATCAGCGGCATGGCGCGCGCGATGGCGGCGCGGGCGTCGATGATGCGCGGATTGGCCATGTCCGGCCCGCCGCGCTGCGACATCGACGCCGATCCGTCAAACACCAGCATCGCGTCCGCCGCGCAGGACACCGCGCCCCCGGCCCCGGACGCGCCCAGACCCATCGCCGCCGTCAGCGCCAATCCGCGCATGCCAAGCCTGCCAAACCACGCCATTTTTCCCTCCGGGCTGCCCATGTGCAAAGATAAACCTGACCGCGGCGGCGTCAAAAATCTGCCATGCCCGTCCCCAGGGCTGAGGATAAGTCGCACGATTCGCCCCGCAGGCACACACAACATTTTGCGCAGCATGACGCCCGTGCTACACTATGCGGACAACGCAAAGATCATCCACAGGGTTCTCCCGGCGCGCATCCACAAGGATTTACAGATGTTCCTGACCCGCAACTTCTGTCACAA